>CALHSA010000001.1 GCA_938038205.1 uncultured bacterium
TAATGTCTCTCCAAGATGAAGCTTGCATGAAAATAGTTTCGAATTTAAAAAAAAATTTTTAAGGAGTACTTTAAGTCTTAAAACTTTCCGTTTTAGAAACACCAGTTTTATCTTATTAAGTGTGCAAGTAAACTCTTTTAAATTTTAACATTTGACTGTTCTTAAAAGTCTATTTGACACCGTTATAAAAATTCACAGTTTGTCTCTGATCGCTTAAGAAATTTTTTATAGAATTGACTAATTATTCACAAAAAAAACTAATAGGAATTTTTGTGATAAATCGAAAATGATACCGGTTTAAATCAGACATCTAAATTATCTAACAAAATTATAAATTAAATTCAGTTAAACTTTTGCCAAGTTAAATTACTTTTATAAATTTATATCTTGCTTGTAATATCAGAGCACTTACAGGTAGCAACTATGTGTTTAAATTGCATAATTCTCAAACAGTTTTTCTCAAATTTGAAAAATTAAAAACAAGATTGAAAAACGGAACAATGGTATCGTTAAAATAAAATGCTTTAAAACTTATGAGGTTAGTTTATGAATTAAGCTCTTAAGTTTTTTAAACATAAAACTTTATAACATCCTTATCTGGGTAATTGATTATTAGCTTTAGACAAAACTTTTTTAGTAAACGCTTTATATTTGAATTATTGTTTTTTACACCTTCCTTTTTTTCCTATTATGTTGAGCAAGTTTTATTAAATTGTTAACGTTCAAATAGCATCCTTCGTTAACGAACTCTTTTAATTTTTGAACTTTCAAACAGCTTTGTGCCAGTGCTAGTGTTGCTTCTTTATAACCTGCTTTTGGATTGATACCGAAATAAATTGCTAAAGCTCCTGATACCATTGGGGCTGCCATTGAAGTGCCAGAGGCCATTACATACTTGTTATTTGGAAATAGGCTAATAACATTCTCTCCTGGTGCCATTATCGAAATATTACGCCCATAGTTTGAGAATCTAGATATTTGAGCAGTTTTAGATTTCGGATCGTAAAAACCAGAGGCTACAGCGATAATATTTCTTAAGCCGTAATTTGCTGGGTAAACTGGGCTAGTTTTTAAATTCGAGGAGTAGTTACCAGCTGCAGCTACAATTATTACCCCTTTCCTGCCTAACTCCCTAATTGCTTGATATTCAAGATCAGAGAAATTTTCTCCTCCAAATGATGCATTAATTACTTTTATTGGATAACCAACATCAATTAACCAAGAGATATAAGCGTAAGCAGTTAAAATTGAGCTCAAAAAAATTGTACCATCAGTTGTAACTTTTATTGGAATAATTATGCTATTTTTTGACACCCCAACAATGCCTTTCTGATTGAAGCCTTTTGCTGCAATTATTCCGCTTACATGAGTGCCATGGCCGATGGTATCCACAACTGAGTCGCTGGAATCCCACCCAGTTAAAAAATTTTCAGCATTAAAAGCTAAGTTTTTGTTAACCCGACCTTTTATATCTTCATGATCAGTGTCTAAGCCTGTATCCACTACAGCAACAAGGGTTTTTCTTAGTTTACTAAGGTGTAGAGCTTTTACCGCATTGATTGATCTAAAAATTGATTTAATCTCTGGCCAGTAAAAATCGTTTGGTTCTGAGAATAAACGGTACTCCGTATCCAGCTCACAGTTTGCTTTAGTGATAATACTAATAAGCTCTGGTGAGCTAGTGTTAATAACTTTTACAAAGCCTAACCCTATGGATTGAGCCTTAATCCCTGAAATAACTATTGTTTGAAGGAAAGAGCTTCTTAGTTCAGGTTTTAAACAAATAACATCAGCAATTAAAACGGCAATTATGGCCAGGAAAAAGGCTCTCATAGGATTGTTATTCTATTTTGTTTTAAAAGTGGCCTCGTTTTATTTAGACATCTGTAAATTTAGTTGTGCCTAAAATGTACCCTTCTATTTGTGGCATGATCTTCCTCAGAGTTACCTAAAGCTACTGGCATATCTGATCCATAACTTACAGTTTTGAGTCTTGTTGAGGATATACCATTCATAATTAGCCAATTTCTAACCGAATTCGCTCTTCTTTGCCCTAGAGCATAATTATACTCTTTAGTTCCTCTTACATCACAATGGCCCTCAAGGGTAACTATCAGATTTGGTTGCTGATTAAGCACCATCAGATTGTAATTCAAATCTTCAATAGCTCTAGGGTTTAATTCTGCAGAGTCAAAATCAAAGTAAATGTTACGAAATAAACCAAGCCCTTGATCAAGATCTAGAGGAATATTTGACCCAACAGCTAAATCTCTCTCTGAAATTCCTGAGTCCTTACCTGATGTATTAATTTTTGAGCAGCTCACGATAATAGAAAGAAGTAAGGTTAAAATTATTCGCATAGGAAAAAATTCTAACAAACAAATTATGTTTTTTTAATAGTTTTTATATACTTCATACATGGATTTAGACAATCTGGCTAAATTTATATCTTTCAAGAGTATTAGCACTGACTCAAGGTATGATGATGAATTAAAGGAGTGTTGCAAATGGCTGGCTAACTATCTTTCAACTTTTTGCGATCAAGTTAAGATTTTCGATACAGCTGGGAAGCCAGTTATTCTTGCTTTTTGTGGTGATGGATCTCCTGTAATTCAATATGGTCACTATGATGTTCAACCAGCAAGTCTTTCAGATGGTTGGAATACTGATCCGTTCTGTTTAGTAGAGAAAAATGGGAGGATTTATGCTCGCGGTGCACAAGATAACAAAGGACAGCTTTGGTATGCTATTCAGGCCGTCAAAACTTTGAAAAGTAGAGGCCTTTTGAAAGGAAAAGTGATTTTTTTCATAGAGGGTGAGGAGGAGTCTGGTGGTCATGGCTCACACGAGTTTTTAAAAAAAAATGGAAAGGATTTATTTAAAGATGCAAAGGTTGCATACATAACAGACTCAGGAGGTCTTACTGAAAATATTGAATCAGTAACGGTTGGTGTTAGAGGAATAGGTACTATTGAGCTGATTCTTAAAGGGGCAGGTTATGATTTACACTCAGGCGTTCATGGGGGGCTTGCTCCAAATCCTATATTTTGTGGAGCAAAACTTCTTTCTAATTTAAGCCCTGAAAATTACTCAAAAATTACAGGATTTTTGGATGAATATAAAGCTCCAACTGAGGAAGAGCTTAAAATAGCCAGTAATTTTAATCTATCAGGTAAGGCTTACTCTGATCTACTCAAATTACAGAAACCGATTAATTCCTTACAGGTACCCTTCCTGGCAATA
Source organism: uncultured bacterium (assembly GCA_938038205.1). Taxonomy (GTDB): domain Bacteria; phylum Bdellovibrionota_C; class UBA2361; order JANWWW01; family JANWWW01; genus CALHSA01. Next base: position 3,244 of record CALHSA010000001.1, read on the forward strand.
GGTTTAATACCTAGGATTGAGTGTATAGGTTTTCATGGAGGATACTCCGGAGATGGAATTAAGAATATAATTCCGAGCTCTTGTCGTATTAAATTGTCAGTTAGAACTGCTTTTGATCAGAAAACTGAGAATGCTTTATCTGCTATTGTAAATTATATAAAGCAATTAGATCTGGAGAGTGCTGTAGAGGTTGTATTTGCTGAGTCTCATGGAAATCCAGTTAAAATACAGTTAGAAAATGAGGATTTAAAAAATTTAATTCGAATCATTGAGGAGGTTACTGGGCATACAGTTTTGCCTCAATGGTGTGGAGCCTCCATTCCAATAGTGGAAGTGTTCTCGAGTTTAAACTTAACTCCTTTAATGTTTGGTTTTGGTTTAGAGGAAGATCAAATTCATGGTCCAAATGAGTCTTTTAGCCTTAGTCAGTTTGAGAAAGGTTTTAGGGTGATGTTAAAAATATTCGGCGGTTAAGCTAACTTTCCTCACTCCTTTTCGATTACAACAAAGAGTAAAATGTCTGCGGCTGTGGTTGAAAAAGGAGCTGTATCTGAGGGCTTGGAGCTATGCAAAAAAATAGTGAATGTAATAATAAAAAGATTTGGAATTGATACGAGTTTATACGATGACTTGCTTGGAGCTGCTCAGTTGGGTCTGGCTGAGGCCATTAAGCGATATGATTCTTCAAGAGGTGTTGATTTTCTGAGTTTTGCAGCTCTGAGAATTAGAGGGTCGTGCTTAGATTATCTTCGGACCTGCACTCATCTTGGGCCCAAAGGTTACAAGTTAGCCAAAGCTTTAAAATTATTTCAAGAATATCAAGAGCAAACTTACAGCAAAGGGATTCAAGCCTCTGACTTGATTTGCATTGGGGCACTAACTTGGAAAATAACGGTTGAAAAAGATGAGTTAGAGAGAAAACCAACTGAAGAATCTGACCCTGATGCAGAGCTTGAAAAAAAGGAGGTCACTAAAATTATAAAAGAAATTGTTAAAACTCTTCCTAAACTTTATCGAGATATTTACTCAGCGTGCTACGAGGGAGATATGTCCTTTGCTGATTTTGCTAGAGGGAGGAGAGTTACAAAAGCTAGTATCTCTAAGGCTCACAAACGAATGCTCGAAATTATTAGAAGCAAACTGTATGAAGCTGGTTATTTTAATTAGTGCAATATTTTTCCTTGGTTGCAAGGTTTCTTTGCTAAGTTCGTTAAGTGAAGCAGATGCGAATTATGTGCTCCTTTATTTGAGAAAAGCGGGTGTATCTGCTGAAAAAGTAGGTAAAAATTCAAAGTTTGAGATCAAAGTTCCTGAATCTCAAGTGACTTTAGCATTAGAGGTTATTAATAAGATTAAAATCTACTCACATGATAATTCATTTAAAAAGAACGCTAAGAGCTCTAAAGAGGAAGAAAATTTTTATCTGGAAAGACTCCTTGCAAAAGAACTTGAAGAAACAATCAGGAATTTACCTGGGGTAAAAATTGCTCGGGTACATTTATTCTCCCCAAAATATGATTCTTTAGCATTAAAAAAGTTGGAGCTTGATAACTCAAAAGCTGCTGCATTAGTTATAACTTCTAAAATTGATGAGATTGAGCCAGAGAAAATTAAAACAATAATTAGTGGAGCAAGTGGGATTCCAGAGAGCAAAATTCAAGTGAATATCATGTTCTCTCCTGATTTAGAATTTGAGAACCTTTCAAATTCGGCACCGATTTCACGCTTTTTCACGTTTTCTATCTCTCATTTTTTCACCCTTGTAGCTCTTTTCTTTGGTTGCTTTGGTTTATATTATGTCTTTAGAAGAACTCCGAAGATTTAAAAATAAGCTGGTTTTAAATTACAACGATGATATCAGTGATCAAGATATCGTGTACTTAATTCTTTCTCTCCTATTTAATCAGGTTAAAATTACGCAAATTAGGGAGATTGAGTTAGCCTTTCTACTTTGGCTAAGCAAGCGCTCTCCAGAGAGTATTTTTGAGATTCTTAAAGTTTTGAATAATCAACTTGTTTGCGATGGAGACTGCTGAGGAGAAAGCGCTATCTGTTTTTCTTTCAAAACTTTTCAAACAAAAAATAGCGGTTTTTTCAAGTGTTGCTAATTATACGCGGTTTAAAACACCAGCTTTTTTTGATCACGAAGGCCAGTTGCTTACAGCAGGAGATCTAATTGTAGCTTTTAGAGCGGCAAATGGCTTGTCGAAATGCGTTAAATATGTGACTTTTGATTCATTAAAAGAGTTAGCTTTTTTCAATATCTTTTTTGTCGAGTCAAAGATTGATACCAGTTTATGGATAGCGAATGATATTTTAAATTGTCTTGTTGAACAAATTAATTGGGAAAAAGTAGAGACGAGAGGACGTTACTTTGCGAGATTATGGAAATCTAAAAATTTTTTAATTTTGGAGGTTAACGATCACCTCTATCTTTCGAAATTCTCTTTAGAGTGGTTAATCGTTATGAAAGAAGCGAATTTAAGAGATGTTAAATTGGAAGTATTACTAGGAAATTTAGAATTGACTTTAGAAGAATATGAGAGCCTTAAACCGGGGTCAAAAATTAAAATTTCTAATTTTCTTGAGCTTGAGTGTTTACTTAAAGCGGCTGACGTAGAGCTTGGCAAAGGTATAATTGAGCTTACTGAGGATGGTGCAAATCTGAAAATTTCAAGGTTAGACAAATCAATTTTTTTTAATGATTTATAGCTATGAAAGTTAATGGAATACCATCTGTTCAATCATTAACAGCATTAAGATCAGTCAAGCTTACATCTGGAAGTGCAAGTTTAAATATTCCAGGTGTAGTAAATCAGGTGCTTGATGGCGCCTCTAACATTTTGAGAGGTATTAATTTACCTCTTGAAATAAGCCAGCTGCTTCAAGAGCAGTTTAGGATGCAAATGATAATGCTTAACACTAACCTAATAAGCAACATCTCTAAAACAAAGCATGAAGCTAGTATGGCCCCAGTTAGAAATATAAGAAGCGGATAATGGCTGAAACAACTACAGTTGCAGTTCTACTTGTGGCGGTGCTGGGATTAATAACTCCAGTACCGCCCTTTTTACTTGATTTTTTTGTAGTTGCGAATCTGCTTTTAGGCATTTTAAGTCTAATTCTTAGTGTTTCTATTAGGGATATTCTTCAATTAAGTTCTTTTCCAGCCATTCTGTTGACCAATACAATTTTTAGAGTTTGTTTAAGTATTGCTATAACTCGTAGTATTTTGGGAGAGGCTGAGGCTGGAGAAATAGTGAAGATTTTTGGGGAAACCCTCTTAGGTGGGAACGTAATACTGGGTATCGTGGTTTATTGTTTAATTACAATTATTCAGTTTTTTGTGATTTCCAAGGGAGGAGAAAGAGTTGCTGAGGTATCTGCTCGATTTACCCTAGATTCATTACCAGGAAGGCAAATGTCGATTGATGCAGATGTCAGGATGGGGCTTATTGATCCTGAGGAAGCAAAAAGAAAAAGAGTGGAGCTACAAAATGAGAGTAGGTTTTATGGGGCTCTTGATGGAACAATGAAGTTTGTAAAAGGAGATGCAATAGCCGGAATTCTGATCGTTATAGTAAACCTTATTGGAGGTATTGCAATTGGAATCTTAATGCATGATATGGGATTTGAGGAAGCAGTAGCTACTTTCTCTACCTTAAGTATTGGAGAGGGATTAGTAAACCAAATTCCTAGTTTTTTAAATGGGTTATCTGCTGGATTTTTGGTTAGCAGAGTAGAGAGAGAGTCTAGTAGCAGCTTAAGTTCTTTAATCTTTAATCAGCTTGTAACACCTATTAAGCCTAAAGTTATACTTGGATGTTTATGCTTAACTGTACCATTTATCTCCCCGATGCCTTTAGGTTTATTTTCCACGCTAGGGGTAGGGCTCTTATTATGGTCACTGATTCAACAAACCATTAATCGTAGGTTAACAGAGATAAATTTTCATAACTTTAATCCAAGCTTAGGTAATCTGCTTACAGTTAAAATACCAAAGAATGCTAATTTTACTCCCGATTTCTCAGAACTTGTTAGACAAGCGATTTTTGATACCTTTGGAATTCCAATACTTCGAAGTGCTTTTGTTAATGGGGGAGATGATTTAGAGGTGTTTGTAAGAGATAAGCATGTGGCAACTATAAAAATTACTAGTCAGGAGGATACAATTAAGGAGATTGTAACCAGTTTAAAACCACATATATCAAAGCTTGTTGAGGAAAGGTCAATTCAATATTTATATTCTCTTTATGAGACTGGCCGAGGCACTTTCAATAATGAGCAAACTATCTCTTTGTTTAAAGTCAAAGAAATTGTGCAGACCCTTTTAAAAGATGGAGTTTATCTTTCTCCTTTAGATGTAGCACTAGAGACACTATTTAATCTTCCTGGCAACATCGATATTGATGATGGGGCCCAAGAGGTTAGGAAAAGAATCCTACCCTACAAATTATCCGGTGAACAGAATCTAATAGTTTACATGCTTGATCAAAAGGAGTCAGTTGAATTAGAGGAAATGCTAACATCTTGCTCAGTTCTACCATTCAATGTCGTAAAAATCTTAAAAGAGATTCTCCCTGATGAGGAAAACGTAGTTTTGATTTGCTTTAGACAAACTGCAATTTATCTAAGGAAGGTATTAGGAATGAAAAATGTCAAAATTCTCTCAACGGAAGAGGTTCCTGATTCTATGAATTTCGAAGTCGTGAATAAAGTTAAACTTGGGGTTGAAGATCATGATTTTACATCTACTGCTTCTTATTAGTTCATTTTTTTTATTGATAGGCTGTTCTAGCATTCAGAACACTGGAGTTGATTTAAGGTTAATTTATCTTGATGATTATTTAAACAATGCTAATAGCGAGTATTTAGTTGGAAATTATGAGAGAGCAGAACTCCTGGCAAGAAAGGCGTTGAGTTTGGATAACTGTAATTCACTCGCCCTGGATATTATAGGGCTGTGTAGAATAAAAAATGACGATATTGAGGAGGCAGAGAGGAATTTTTACGAAGCAATTAGGTGTAATCCCTTATATCATAAAGGCTATACGCATTTAGCTGTGGTTTACCATTTAAAGGGTGATCGTGAATCTGCATGGAAACTTTTGCAAAAAGCTTACGATATCAATCCTATGGATATGGAAATAGATGAGGTAAAAGTATTTCTTTTAAAATCTGAAAATGATTTAGAGGTAGCTTATGAAAACTAAAAAGAAGGAACTAGAGAAAAAAAACGCTAAAAAAGACCCCGTAATTATTAGGTATCTCTCAAAGTTTCTCAACGAATTTAAATTAAAATACTCATATACTGATTTAACCTTTGAGGAGAAACTTCAAATTTTTGTGAGTGAATTTAGCAAATACTGTGGTGATGATAGTGAAGAATTTAAAAACTATTTAAGCTTGATAATTGAAACTGATCCGATGTTAACAAATAAATTGAGGGAGCTTATTTAGCCGTTATTCAATTTTGATTCTAATTCCCTCTCTGACTCCTTAAGGTAGTTTTTTAGAGCAGTTGCAAGGTTATAACAACCTCTTAAAAACCCGTCAATTCTATCATTAAATTTAATGTTAAGAATACACTCTCCTTCTTTTAGATAATCGTATACCCGCACTTCTACTATTCCCCTTTCTTTTAAATGCTCTGATTCAAGACAAAGATAGGGTAGCTCAATTTCATCCTTATTTTGCTCTAGCCCCTTTTTTAGAACCTCTAATGGATTGCTTTCAGGACTTACGTAAAAATCTGCGTCATTTAAACCATTAATAACATATCCCACTCTACATAAGTCTCTGCCAACCGTGAAGCCATTCCTAAGTCTAATCCTCTTTGTCATATTTGTAAGTCTTAATTCTCTTAGTCATATTTAATTAACAGTTATGCCCATTGGGGGGCAAAGTCGAAGTAAATTTTCTAGATCTTGACCATTCTTATTATGGTATTGCCGAGGTAATGGGTCAAAAAGGCTTTTTTCCATTTGTGAATGTAGTTCGTATGCAAACTTTGTATTAGTGTTAGGGAGATCTGTAATTTCACGAAAAAGCTTAGCTTGCCGTTTATGATCTTGTGTTACTGTTTCAATTGAAGCTAAGCCTTGCGTAGCTTGTGTATATGACTCTGGTTTTTTCGTAAGGTAATCGCCTGCTTGCTGGAGTTTTTTGGCAAATTCAGTATCTGCCCTTATTGGCAATTCAAATACAAGATTACTCATCAATTATTATTATGATGAATTTTTTGAAATGTGTGCTAAAAAAATTATCTCACCAGGTAAGATCTAAGGTAGAATTTGTTAGTTGAAATCCAATCTCCACCTGGGCTTGTTTGCCCATTAACCCTAAAAATCGTTTCAACAGGGAGAATCCCTCTTGGTAAAGCTGAACTGTTTGCAAGAAGCCAAGTTATCAGCTCTAAAGGAGGAAAGTAAATCGGAATGCTGGCCATGTTTCCTTGCGTAGATTCATCTCCTTGGGTTAAAACGGTGGTGAATTGATTGGGGTTTAAAGATGTTGAAACTTGTTGATTTCCATTAGATCCATCCGAGTTGCTGGATTCAGGAGCTGGTTTAAGAAAACCGGGCATGGTGATCCTATAAACCGGAACCTGAGCCAAAGCTCCAGGTATCCTAAGCTCAACCTCGTAATCTCGTATAATTATGCTTTGTTTTGTTAATTTATTCTCTACAATCAAGCAAATTACAACGGATGTGCTACTTGAGAATAAAACCTCATTTACAGCCTCAAAGGTGCACCTTTGTTTTTCCTCTGAACTATCATACTTTGCTACACCAATTAATGCAAAAGACTCCCCTAACCTTTGCTTGGATGAAGAGCCACAACCCAAAAAAACCAAAATACAAATAACAAATAAAATATTTCTTAAGCCTAACATACTAAAATTAATCATAGTTTGTAGTCATTGCAGCATCATCAAAACTCCCCTCTACTATCCTGGGAGTGATTATGAACACCAACTCCTCATCGGCCCCCCTTACTTCATGAGATCTAAAGGCGTACCCCAGTACCGGTATGTCTTTTAAAAATGGCAGCCCTGACACACTGCTTCCATCTGTGATTTTGTATATCCCGCCTAATACAAAGGTTTGGCCACTCGAAACAAGAACCGTAGAGTTTGCTTTTCTTTCAACCGTTGACGGTACGTTATCAACAACTTTCGAGCCAAAAGAGCTGGATTCAGCAGCGATGTCTAGTAGTACCCAGTAGTCTGGAGAGGCTTGAGGGGTCATAGTTAATTTTATACCAACTTTTACTTCGTCAGCTGCTGTCCCAGTGTTAGCGGATCCTCCCTGTCCAATAACAACCTGGTTTCCGCCCTGGTTTCTTCTAATCCTTATTACCTCCGTAGCCTCAATAGTTGCTTTTGAATTATTAGTTGTAACTAACGTTGGCCTGGAAATTATTCTCGCTAATCCATCCTGCTCAAAAGCAGATATGATGGACGATAAACTTTTAGTTCCGTCTGCACTTCCAAAAATCAAGTTAATTAAACCTTGACCTGAGCTTCCAGCGACTGGAAAATTTGAACCAATTCCAAAATCTATCGAGTTCGGAAAATTAATTCCTAGAGGATTACCTGTGGCTGATGAGGCTAAATAGTTGAATCCAAAATTCATTCCCAAACTTCTAGTGAAGTTTCTGTCCGCCTCTAAAATAATTGTTTCTAACATAACTTGAGGTGTTCTTAAATCAAGTCTTTTAATTAGCTCCGTTACGTTTTTTATTCCCCTTTCAATATCTTTTATAATGAGTTGATTTGTTCTCTCATCAAATGTAATGCTTCCTCTGTCGGATATAACTGTTTCTAGAATTGGCTTTAAAGCCGACGCTTTGGCATAACTTACCCTAATATATTTTATTTGTAATGGTTCTAATTCTTCCTCAGCTTGTTTTGCTTGTTTGAGAGCCTCCCTTTCCCTTTTTAGTCTGTCTACTGGAGAGATTCTAACAACATTACCCTCTTGAACTTTGTCTAAGCCATTGGATCTAAGTATTACATCTAGAGCTTGATCCCAAGGTACATCAATTAGCCTTAATGTTACTTTTCCAGTAACATCACTAGTAGTTACGATATTTAAATTTGATACTTCTGCTATTATTCGTAAAGCATTAGTTATATCCGTGTCTTGTAAATCAAGAGATATTAACTTACCAGTATACTTTTTAGTGCTGCCTATTACTCCATCAACTATTTGTTGATCTTCCTGTTGCGGTTTAGGCTGTGCCCTAGTGGTTAAAGCTGATGGAAGATTTGAGACATCTCCTGCATAAAGCCGACCGTTATCATAAATAGCACCAAGATTTAGTGGAGATGTTGTAAAAATTTTAACAACCAAGTTAGAAGAATCATCTTTGAATCTTACTGCTTTTATGTGATCGGTTGGATTTGCAGACAAAATAGATGAAGGAATACTATCATCTTTTGCCGCATTCTTAATAATTAAATCATACTCTTGATCCGATATTTTCTCTAGGTAATAAAAGGGTTCCTCTGAAATATCGAATCTTAAATCTAAAACATTTGATTTAAATAAACCCTTTGATAATGATGCTTCTAGAACTTTAAATTTAGAGTCTAATATTTTACTAGCTGTAATTGAAACAGTATTATTATTCTGCATTACTGAGATAAACGAATTTTCAACAAAATTAAAAATTAAAGAGTTGGTTTCTGGCACAAAACTTACTTCCGTTAGTAGTGGAACTGATTTTGTTAACTCTGTTGAAAAATTTGGTGGAAGAGTTTGATCAAACATTAGCTCTAATCTGTTTCCAATCTTTACAGCATCAATAACTTTAATGTCTTTTACATTTAACTTTAACTCAACTGTGGAGTCCTTTGATGAAACTAACCTCAAATCTAGAGGGGAGGTACTTTTAAATAAACTTTGACCATATAAAGATACTTTAAAACCTATGAAAACTAGAACAATAAGCAACCTCATAAAAACCAAAAACAGAATTCATGATCCCCTTTTTTTAATTTTTTGTCAATAAAAAAAATTTTTTAGAAGTCTCTTGAAATTAATCCTCCTTCTTTTTTAATGTTTTGTTTAGTTTTTTGCCCTTGCTCTTTACTTTGCTCCTCTTTTGCTAGTCTTTCTTCTTCGGTTAATTGTCTAAAAGCACTGAGTAACATCTTTCCCTTTAAACTTACCTTTCCATGGAGTGCATACCCCACAGGGTCTTTTAACTCAAGATCATTAACGTTTAAAATTCTTGTGAATCTGCTAATCTCATCAACAAAAATCTGAATCTGTTCGTAAGTTCCATCAAAAGTTATCTCAACTGGGATTTCTACGTAAGAATCCTTTAAAACCTCTTTTTGAGGAATAAAAGAGTATACTTTAATGCCTATCTCTCTGCTAAGGTTCTCTATGCTACTTAAAATCATGGGAATATCTCTGTTCTCGGGTAGTTGAGTTTTAGCTAAACTTTCAAAGCGTTTAAGAATTTCTAAGTTTGCTTTCAAAGCGTTACGTTTAGAGAAAAGTTCTCTCTCCTTTGATAAGCGTGCCTGAGCTAACCTATTTTCATCTTTGAGAGTCTCTAAATGAATTAAATAGTTATTCACGATTACAAAATAAAAACCAAAGATACAAATCCCTAAAATCGCAAGACTAATAAAAATTGTTTTGAACAAAGACCACTCTTCCAAAAAGTTTAGATTAAGTTTCATTTATTGATTTACAAGTAGTTTTCGAAAGTTAATTTTAGTTTCAAGAACGAAATTTTTTGCTTCCAGAGTTTCAGGCTTTGACCACAGATAAATACCTGCTTGTATTGCTTGATTGTTTGTTCTCCAGCTTAGTTTAGTCGTACCTTGATTCAAATCACTATCGTTTAACAAGATCCCAGAAGGAGGAGTTCCCTTGATTACCTTGATACCAAGATTCTGGGCACGATTTTGAATAAAGTTTGTAAACTTGCTCTGATCTTTTGTTTCCGACATATTCATAAGAAGCTGCTTTGTTATGGAATCGTATGCAAATAGTTTAGTTAAATACACAGTAACAGATTTTACTAGATCAACTCTATCAAATAATTCGGCTAGCTCAAGGCTTTTCTGAAAATTAGCTAAGTCAACATCACTTAAAGCATAACCCTCTAATTTTAAGACCAATCCTTTTTTATCAAGAGTGGTCAACCAAACCCGATCGGGAATTTTATTTGATAACTCTAATAAGAGTTTAGCTACTCCAAGTTGATTTAATTTAATTTGACTGATCTCCTCAGCGAGCCTACTAAGATAATTTACTGTTTTCTCAAACTCCTTGCTCTCTTTATTTTTTGTCTGAAGACTACTTATAAGATTATTTACATGCTCAATCTCACTCTGAAGCAAATATGTCTGAGTAACTAAATGCACTAAAAATAAAGCCTGAATTATTACCGCCAGTATACCGAGTGTTAATGAGATTACAAAAACCGCACGCTTGATTGTCAGGTCTTTGTCGGGTTCTGGCCAAAGATTTAACTTAATCATACGTTTTTACTTTTGATCATACTTATCTCCAAATTTTCTTAAAGCCGCTCCTAAAGAGTTTATAAAACTTAAATTATTTTGGTTAGATTTTAAATATTCAAAAGGGGAGAAAGGTTTTGTATCAACACCAACTCTGTCTTGAATTAGTTTGATGAACTCTTGGTTTTTAGCCATATTTCCGAAGATTAAAATTTCATCTATTCCATCTTTTAATTCAGGCAGATGCTTAAGTAAATTTAGGTTTTTGCATATCTCCTCAGATAGCTTTTGTAATCCGCCTGTAAGTCTAAGATTAGCTTCGTGTGGAATATCATCGTACTCCTTAAGTAGCCATTTTTGTACTAGATTCCATTCCAGGTCAACTTCAAACATCACATCTTCTAGGATATTTTTGAAACCTACCCTTGCATCAGAGTAAGATACCGGAACTCCCAGGTGTGAGATCACGAAAGTGGTATATGTTTGATGAATAAATACTAAAATAATAACCATTGAATCTATTTCCGGTTTGCAAAACTTCAAGATGTTAAATGAACTAAAATACTCACTCTCTAAAATACCTGGCTGGAGACCTAAATTATTCATAACCGAGCTAATACTGTCAGCAATCTCTCTCTTAACTGCTAAAAAAATTCCAATCGGTTGATTTTTATCAATTATTACATAATCGTAATACACTGATTCTAAAGGAAAAGGTATCTGAGAGAGAATTTCTTGTTCAATTAAAGTCTTATCGCGTATTGCCAAGTTTTTAGGCACAGTGAACTGTGATGGTAAACTTATGTTGAATCGGGTGGAGTTATCAATTTTTATCCTATCTTTTAACTGACTAAAACCTTTCTCTAAATTCTCTATTTTTATTCCAAACTGGGAGAAATTTGATCCTGATTCAATTTTGATCATTTCAAGAATTTCTTTATTTTTAGTGTCTACCCTTGAACAAAGAAGCTCATCCTCGCCTATTTCGACACCCCAGAATGTGTATCTTTTTTCAAAAAGTCTAATAAAATTCATGAAACAAGTGTTATTATTCCTATTAATTGTATTTTAATGCAAAACATTTCTGAATATGTTTTTACAGGTAGCAGTCGAGGGAGTTCCTAAGCCTTTAATTTATCAGATCAGTGAAGATGGTTCCTCTGAACAATACCTTATTGGGAGTTTTGTTGAGGTTCCAATTCAGAAAAGAATATCAGATGGGATAATCATCGCCATCGCAGAAAAACCAGATTTTGACGTTAAATCAATTATAGGTAAACCCGTTAAAGTTTATAATGCTGCTCAAATTCCTGTTTTAAGAGCGATAGCTGATTATTATTGTCAGGATTTTTTTACAGTAAGTTCAAGTTTGTCACCTCCAGTTCTTCGATGGAAAGGAATTAAAAGAACACATAAAAAGCAAAGTAGCCACACCAGCTCCGAACCTTTCGCGTATTCCTTACGGGGAAGTATTTTAACTCTTCAACAAAAGGATGCCTTGGCTAAGATACTAGAATCTTCGGCTTCAAAGGTTCTACTTAGGGGCGAAACAGGAAGTGGAAAAACTGAGCTTTATATTGAGCTTGTAAAACATGCTCTGGAAAATGGTCAAGGTGTTTTAATATTAATTCCAGAGATCGCTCTCACTCCACAGATAGCTAAAAGGTTCTGTGATGCAATTTCAAGGGAGCATGTTGCTATTCTGCACTCCGATTTAAAAAAATCTGAGAGATACCTGGAGTGGGTCAAGGTATTATATGGGGAAAAAACTGTTGTTATAGGAACTCGCTCTTCTATCATGGCACCAGTTCGAAACCTGAAATACATAATTATTGATGAAGAGCATGATAGGAGTTATAAACAAAATGAATCTGCTTTTAGATACCATGCTTGCTCAGTAGCAGAAATAAGGGCGGATCTTGAGGGAGCTAGACTACTGCTAGGGTCTGCAACTCCACGCATAGAGACTTATTTTTTGGCGAAAAACTCAAAGAACTGGGCTTATGTTTACCTGCCCCCTTTTTCCTCAAGATATTCTCAAGTATTTGTCGACATTATTGATATTAAAAAGTCTGGTAAGGCCACGAAAAGTCTAACGTTTCCCGCGATTACAGCAATTAATCAGGCCTTGTTGAAAAAAGAGCAAGTTATCGTTTTTTACAATCGAGTGGGATACTGTTGGAGCCTTTACTGCAGCAAGTGTGGTTACTCATCACATTGTCCAAATTGTGCGGTTTCTTTGCGCGTTATAAAGGCACGAAATAAGCAGTACTGCTCAATTTGCGGTTTTTCAAAAGAGATAGATAAAAGATGCCCTCTCTGTGGTGCTCCTTTATTGTACCTGGGCTCTGGGACAGAACAAATATATGAGGAGATAACTAAACTGTTTCCTACAGCTAGGGTAATTAGGTTAGATAAGGAATCAGTGAGTAATTACAAGGAGCTTTTCCAGGTTTTGGATGATTTTTCAGAGGGAAAAATTGATATACTTGTAAGCACTCAACTAGTAAGTAAAGGACATAACTTTAAAAATTTAACTTTAGTTGTTGCAGCTAATCCTGATATAGGTAGGAATATCCCCGATTTTAGGTCATCAGAGTATTTCATTCAGCTTTTCACACAGCTAGCTGGTCGTCTCGGTAGATGGGAGAAACCTGGGAGAATGGTAATTCAAACGAATTTCCCAAATGACCCAGTATATTCTTTTCTGAAAACTCGAGATATTGAAGCTTTCTATAATCAAGAGCTTTTATCTCGAGAAAAGTATGAGCTTCCACCTTTTAAGGCTTTAGTGCGTTTTTTATCAACAAGTAAAAAAAGTGTTCTAAGTGCAATGAAAGATCTAGAGAAATTAAAGGACTTAATTGGCAAAGAGCAAGGTTGTGAAATCTTAGGCCCATCTCCGTGTTATTACAATAAGCTTAAAGGCGCGTATAGAGCTCATATGTTGGTAAAATTTAAGAGCAAGGAGTTTATCCCTTCAAAGCTTCAAGAGATAAATAAGGAAATTCCAAAATCCATTATTTACGACATTGAACCTTTTGAATTAATTTAACCAACTATTTGACTTACAAATAAGTTTGGATCGAAACTAAGTAATGAGTCAGCATCTTCTCCCGCACTTATGAAAGTAATTGGTATCTTTAGATCTCGAGAGATTCTAAAAATAAAACCGCCTTTTGCCGCACAATCAAGCTTAGTGAGTATTATTGAACTAACATTAACTATTTCTAAGAACTCTTTTGCCTGAGAAAAGGCTGTCTGACCTGCAGTGGCATCCAAAACCAAAAAAATTTGCTCAGGTTGATTGGGAAGTTGTTTTGAAATAACTTTTTTTATGCCAGCCAATTCCTGCATTAAGTGGCTTTTATTATGCAGTCTTCCCGCTGTGTCAATGAGTACAAAATCGAATTTTTCAGATATTGCTAATTTTATAGCATCGAAAACAACAGTTTGAGGTTTATCGGCTTCAGGATTTGCAAAACAGGGCACTCCAATTTTTTTACTCCAAATGAGTAGCTGTTCCTCTGCTCCCGCTCTGAACGTATCTGCTGCAACTGTTAAAACCTTTCTCCCTAGTTTGTTAATTTTATGAGCCAGTTTAGCAACTGTTGATGTTTTACCTACACCATTGACTCCCACAAAAAGAAAAACTCGAGGAGAGCTGTGATAGCTTTTTAAATCCAGCTTAGTTGGGATCAAAAAAGATTCAAGAATTTTTTTGAGATTAGTTGAATCAAAGGATTCATTAAGTTTACCTAGTACTTGCTCTGTTAATTCAACTCCACAATCCGAAGAAAGAAGCCTCTCCTTAACATCTTTTAAATCAAGCTTTTGAGTGCTAGAAAATATCCTAAGATTTTTTAACCTTTGCCAAAATGACTCTGTGGTCTCATTTTCCTCTTTCTCACTTTCTTGGGTAAAGTTTTCCTGTGTATCTTGAATTATCGTATCTTCAAAAAGCTTCTGAACTGGATTACTCTCGCTAATGCTTTCAACGTCTTCTTCACTTGGTTGTTCTGATTTAAAACGCTTGTGAATTTTCTTAATTCTTTCATAAGATTTATTTACTTGCTCTTTTATCAATTCCAAGTTTCTTGTGGTGTTCGTATTCATTGAATTTAATGAGTTTTCAATCCTTTGAAGTTTGCCGAAAACCCCTTCTAATTTCTGAATCGAATTAGCAAAATTATTCAGTAAGCTTTTATTTGATGCTTGGCTCTTACCAAGTATAAATGAAACTAGGGCAACAAACAGAATGAAAATCGTTAAGCTAAAGCCACCAATTTCAAAAGCGTTTACAAAGTTGGTAAAAATTTCAGCTAAATCTAGGTTTAGCGAGCTCATTTTTCATTTTAGTATAACAAACAATTACCTTTAATTTGTAAGGTTCGCAACCTCCTTTGGTAGAGAATCAAGATCAAGTGATATTACTTCAGTCACTGCATCTGAATTTAACGTAACACCTAAGAGAGAGGAAGCAGCATACATTGTTAGTTTGTTATGGGTAACACAAATAATTTGAGTCCACTTTTTTAAAGAGTTAATTAAATTAATGAATCTACCAACATTTATATCATCAAGTGGTGCATCAACCTCATCGAGAAGTAAAACAGGTGATCCACTCTCAAATGCAAGCGCAGACAAGAAAGCTAAGCTTATGAGGGTTTTTTCTCCACCTGAAAATTGGCTTAATGACAGAGATTTTTTATTGCGCAACTGTACATGTATACTTATACCCTGCGCATCTGATACCAAATCGCCTGAACTACCAGGGAAGAGAATTTGCAATGTATCTTTAAATCTTGCGCGAATTTTTTCATAAAAGTCGTTAAAGGCAGTTTGATACTCAGTTTTGAGTTTTGAGATCTCTGTAGCTAATGCTTGGATTGATTTCTCTGCATCCTTAATTGATTCCTGAATCTTAACCAAATCTTCTGATAATAACTCAAATTCAGAGATAACTGATTCATCAAAAATTTGCGAAAGTAGACTTTCTTTCCCTAATCTTTCAATTTTTTCATCTAGATTAGCCAAATCAGTATGCTCAATTTCGGATTCATTTATATCTTCCCAACTTAATAAAAATTTACTTAGCAGACCCTCTAGTTTGTTTACTTCTGAGTATTGAATGAACTCTATCTGCCGAGATAATTCACTGATCCTATTCTCGATTGATTGAGATTGAGATCTTTTTTCAACTATTTTCGATAGTACGTTCTGCAACTCTAATAATTCTTTTCTTTTTACTTCTTCAATTGACTGTGAATCATTAAATTCTTTTTGAATTTTTTCGAGTTCATTATTAACCAAAAAAGCTTTAGAACGTAGATTCTCAATTTCTGCTGCACAATTTTGAATTATTGTTTCTAACTGTTTTGCTCTACTAATACTTAAGTCAAGATCTTTTTGATGAGTATTTTTCTCAAGTTCATCAAGAATTCCCTCTAAGTATCTCGATTCACCAAGCAGCTTTTCTTTACTATTTTGTGCGTTAATAAGCTCTTTTTGTTTTGATGCTACTAAATTTTCTAACGAGGAGAGTTCAGCTTCTAATTCAATAGATTTAGCCTCCAGTTTAGCTAAATTTTCTCTTAATTCTTTTAAATCCAAGGAGATTTGAATAGGGTTTGATGAGTCAAAATCTGGCTTAAATAAAAACTGGTCAATTATTAAAGCATTTTTCTCTTCAAAATATCTGAGAAAGTTATCGTTTTTTGAAATTAATTTAATTAATCTTTTTACAGCCGTAGAAATATCCTCATTATTATTCAGCAAATAAGCTGTTCCTGGCTGAATTTCTTTATCCTTAGCGTAGTAGTCAATATCTCGAAGGCCTGGGAAAATTAGACTCAAAATTGGCAAGTATTCATCTAAATTTAAATCTTGCAAAAGTTTTAAATTAGGAAAAGAATCTTCCAGTTTTTTAATTCTCTTCTTTAACTCATCTTGGTTTTGAATGTTCTCCTGAATTACTCGATTTAAATTATTTTTATTTTTGACTAATGAAACAATTTCAGTTTCAAGTGCGTTTATTTTGCTCACTATTGTAGTTAGTTCGAGTCTTTTTTCAGATAGTATTATCTTTAAATCTCTAGCTTTTGTTTTCTCTTCATCAATTTTTTTTCTAAGAAGCTCAATATTCTGAGTAACCTCTTCAAGTTTAGTTTTATTTGATACTAACTCAGATTCTTTTTGATTTATTAATCTCGAAAGCTCTTCATAATGTGCTTTTAAGTTAAAATAATCGTTAGTGTTAAAATTTTTTTCACTGCTTTCTAGGGCAGCTATTTTTGCTGAAATATCTGCTCTCAATTCCTCAAAATATTTAATCTCTGTTTCTATATGCTCTTTTAGACTTAACAACTTATCCCTCTCATTTTTGAGTAAAGAGGTTTCTTTTTCAATAAACTCTTCGATTTGAATTTGTTTAAGCTTTAAAAGTTTTTTCAGTTCTCTCCTCGCTGACTGAGCTTTTTCATATTTTGAGATTTGTTTTTTTAAGAAATTGTATCGCTCAAGTAGATTTTTCTCTTTTTCTAAAAGCTTATTTAAATAGTCATATGAAGAGTTTATTTTACTCTCTGAATCTTTGATCCTATCTTGAGCTTCAATTAAACCACAACTTTCCTCCAAGTAGATTTTTAAATCTGAGGGTTTGAGATCCACGATTTTGTCAATTTCACCTTGTGCGATTGTGCTACATGACTTGAATGTTAACCCTAGGTATCTTACAAGATCTTTTATATCTTTAAGTCTAACTTGGGTATCGTTAATTAAATACTCTTGCTCCCCATCCCTAAAAAGTCTTCGGGTTATTTGGAGTTCTGTTCCCTTTATAATATTACCAAATCGAGATGAAAAATAATCTGAATCTATAAAATACTCACTGACTTTACTAGGATGAGGATTCTGAATTGTTAAAGAGACTTGAGCCATCCCCAATTGACGCATCGATTTAGAGCCAGCAAATATTAAATCGGTTGAATCTTTAACTCTTAAAATAGAAGGTCGGCTTTCACCACAAACCCATCTTAGTGCATCTATAATGTTTGATTTACCACAACCGTTTGGACCTACTATACAAGTTATTTCAGAGTTGAAATTAATGTCAACCGCTTTATGAAAACTTTTAAAACCTAATGCAGATAATCTGGCAAGCTTCACCTGAGACTAATTTTAAATTAAACTAAGTAGACTATCTATTTGTTTTCTTTCATAACCTCAACAGTATACGCAACCGCACTTATAACGCCAAAAATTAATGAGATGATCAAGAGGTAAAAACCTACATTGTATAGAGTGATTGCATAACCACCAAAAGTTCCAATCCGAATGTCTCCAAGAATCAGAAGGGATGTTGCTAACATTTGTAAAGATGTTTTCCACTTTGCCGTAAATGATGCAGCCAGCGCTTTATTCTGTAGAGCATGAATAGATCTTAAACCAAGTACCCAAATTTCCCTTATAACAAATAAGGCTACAAGCCAAGCTGGAAGGTATGTTTGATCTGTTAAGACTCCAAGCTCAGTTCTTTTCAATTCTACTAGCATTATTAAAACACTAATTACAAGGATTTTGTCGGTTAATGGATCTATTAGTTTTCCAAAATCGGATACTACTTGATATTTTCTGGCAAGAAAACCATCAAAAAAATCACTTAGTGCAGCTATTATGAAAAGAGTAAAAGCTAAAATGCGATTAAGTTGGGTTGGATCACTAAGTAATACTAGCAAAGCAAAAGTTATTACCATTCGGCTATAAGAGAGGTAATTCGGTATGTCTTTCAGCTGCATACAGCTATAATTCCGTTTAAATTACTTAAGAGATTATCCCAAATTTGTATAATAGTTGTAAAACTTAAGAACTTTTTTTACAAAGTCTTTTGTCTCAGGAAATGGAGGAACCCCTCCATATCTATCAACAGCCTTCGGTCCTGCGTTATAAGCGGCTAAACTTAAGATTAGGTTTTGATTGTATTTGTCTAATAAATACCTGAGATATTTGGTGCCCCCAAATATGTTTTCCTTTGGATTAAAAGGATCCTTGATCTTTACAAAAGCGACAGTTTCAGGCATTAACTGCATTAATCCTAAGGCCCCCTTATTAGATTTAGCGTATGGATTAAAATTTGATTCCGCTTTAATAATTGATTTAATTAAATTTGGATTTATATCAAAGGTCTTTGCAGCTAATTGTATAAAATGAATAAACTCAGAATGGGATTTAACAGATGGCGCTACAATGGAGAAGTTCTTGCTCCCTGTAAATATTCTATATTTCTCCCTTGGGAGCGGTTTTCTGGTGGTGAAGGTAATAGATCCATCAGGATTAAAAATTTGATAAATCACCGAACCTTGAGTGTATAAAAAACCTAAGATTAGAGTTAACAGTATTCTATTCAAGGCAGCTTAGTAAAAATATGATTGTTTGTGTACAAAAAAGGTATACCCTCTTTATTCAGTAATTAGGTTTACCTTAAATCGCGTGATTTACAGCCCTAAAAATTGTTCAATTAAAACAAACAGGTTTTAAAATAAAACAACCCCCTTTTTAAGGGGGTTGTTTTGATGAAATTATAATTTATGTATTAAATTACCTTAAAAGAGCTAAAGCCAAAGATGGCTGCTGATTGGCTTGAGCGAGGACAGCTGCACCTGCTTGTTGTAAGATGGTTAATCTCGTAAGCTCAGCAGCCTCTGCTGCAACGTCAGCATCCCTGATTCGAGATTCTGCTGCAGCAAAGTTCTCTCTTGCAACACTAAGGTTTGTAATAGCAACACGTAACCTTGCCTCAGCAGCACCTAAATTTCCTCGAATTGCGGATACACTGGCAATAGCCTCTTTAACGGTACTCAATGCAGTTTGAGCAGCGTCTTGAGTTGAAATACTTCTGTTCAAAGCTTTTGAGCCTGCAGCAGCTAAACCAATATTTTGTAATTGTGCCTGAACATTTGATATTGTTAATCTACTGTCAAGTGAGTTATCCAGCCCAATTTGAAGGGTAATTGTAGCGTTTCCAGAAATAAGATTGACTCCATTGAACACAGTTGTATCTGCTATTCTTTGAATTTCGGATCCTAACGCTACAAATTCATTCTGCAAAGCACTCCTTTGCTCGTTACTAAATACACCGTTTGCTGACTGCTCTGCCAATTCTGCCATTCTTGTCAAAATTGCAGAGATTTGTCCTAAAGCACCATCAGCAATTGCAACGACTGAAACACCATCATTAGCATTCCTAATAGCTACACTAGCTAATCTCTGATCAGCTCTTAAGCTATCAGCAATCGCTAGTCCAGCAGCATCATCAGAGGCCTTGTTAATCCTCTGACCTGAACTTAATCTCTCAAAAACTTCATTCAACCTCAAAGAGGCATCTGATAACCTTCTTTGAGCTTGAAGTGAAATTATATTTGAACCTAAAGTTATTGCCATTTTCCTTTACCTCCCATTTGAAGTTTAATATCGACGAAAAGTTAAAAAACTTAAGTAAAAAATTACTCTGTTTAATTCTTTTTTTTTCAGAAGTTTAAAAAAGCATGAAGAGATGTTATTAAAATATAAGTTCCAGCCTTTAAGACACTTCTGAATTTTAATTAATCAATTTTATTTATCTTCTTCATTATCTTCACCATCTGGCCCTTGCTCTAATTCATCTCTGAGGCTGTTAAAAGAATCTATCACTGTTTTTGCAAATAATTTCTGAGTATCATTTCCCTTATTAAGAACATCTGTTAGATATGCCTCTATCTCTGGGTCAAAAACTACATGACCAGATAAATACTCAAAATCAGATACGAGAAGTTTGCCTTCATCTGTTGCTAACAGATCAGAGAACTTTTTAATTCCTTCAAGACCATTATTCAAAATAGCCGCAGCTATATATTTACGATACTTGCTATCACTAGCTTTAAACTTCTCTACAAGAAAACCAAGGGCCTCATCTGGTGGCACAGCCTCTGATAAACCTAAACCCTTCAGGTCATCCGATGAGGGGTCAGGAGATTTCAGTAAATAATCATAAAGAATCTCAATTGCTTTAACAGAATCTTGATTGGTTATACCAGCTAAGATGCTCTCCTTTAAAGCTGGATCCTCCACACTATTTAATTTTTCCCCAAGCCATTCTAGTACCTCATCATTTGCAACTATCAACTCTAGTGCATTTCTTACAAACTCTTTATCTGAGGACGTTTTTAAGCTCGCATATAGCTCAAGTAGAAAGTCTAGATTCGACGGATTCCCAGAAACTGCCAAAAGTTCTGCATAAAAATTCTTAGCTTCCGAGGTTAACTCTTCAGTTAAAAGGAGGTTTCGGATCTTGTTGTAAAATTCGTTGCACCATGAACAATTAACTGGAAGAGTAAAGGATTCAATAAATTCAATATCATACTTCTCAACTGCCTCTTTTGAAGCTTTAAAAGCTTCCTCAGCTGAGTTAAACCTTTGTGGTGAGCTTTTAATTTGACTTAACTCTAAGTCAGCAATTTGATTGTCTAATTCAGAAACTTCTCGATCGTTCGAGAGAGGTTTTTCTGCAAATTTTGAAAAAATAATATAACTGATTACAACAAGGGCTAAAAGAACAATCCCTGCTAAAATATGTCTCATACAACTGGACACCTTAACTATATACCTTTTTTAAATTTAAAATAAAGTAAAAATATTACTTGATGGAGGTAGATAGGCTTTTATTAAACGAAATAACTGATTACTTGAATCAAATAAGAGATATTGAAGCAAACTTGGCCAAGTTTGCAAACTTAACCCACAAGTTAAAGGGTGGAATGGCTTTTTACGGCTTTAACCAACCATTAAAAGATCTATCTTCTTTAGAGTTAAAATTAGATGAGTTACGACTCTCATTAAAAACTGTGGAAAGTATATTAGAAAAAATTAAAATACCTTCTCAAAAATAGCCGATTCTATTGATTCTGAGATTTGTTGCGCAAAGAGAGAATTAGTCTGATCAGTATCTATTGAACCAACATCTCGAGCAGACCTTAAATCCTTACTTAAATAGCCTTTCGAAATTGAGTCGACGCCACCTTCATCAAAGGCTGCTAAACCAACTGCTGAAAAGCTCGATACCTTTTGATCTCCTGAGTTCCAGATTTTATCCCCATTTGCATCCACTAATTCAATGGAGTAAGTTAAAGTTCGATACTCATCTATATCAAAAGTTCCAGTTTTACCAAGAGCTCCGTAAACTGAATCAAGTTTTTTAAGATTTACCATAATGATTGCATCAGCATGAGCCACATTATCCACTAGTTCTACATCTCGATAGCGTAGTATAAGTGAAGTAATACTTTCTAGAATTTTAACTTCAAGATCTGTATCGCTAGTAAGATTTTCTCCAAGTTGCACTGCTATCTTAGAGTACCTTTCACCAATCTTTGATTGCGATCCAGAAAATTGGTACCCACAAGAAACAAGGAGGAACAGTAAAGCTAGAAAAAATTTAAAATTCACCAAGCTCCAATTTTATCAAAAATCTAATTTTATTTTGTACCTCTTGTAACCTTTCAGCAACAATACTCTTAGCTGAGCTAATAAGAGCATTCAATTTGTTTAATTCTTGCTGAATCTTCTCTAGATCCTCTTTTGAAAAATCTAACATTTTAGTCTCGAGTAATGAATGAATTTTTTCTACAAGTAAATTAAGCCTATCATAATTATGCTGAGCTAAAGCTTCAAGACACTGATTAATTAAGGCTTGAATTTCTTGAGAACTACTGGCTGTCATTCAAACTTATGGTGTAGAAAAATTACCTAAAAGCAGTTGGTTTGAATCTGATTGAATATTACAAAACTTGAGTGCTTCTAAAAAGAATCCTCTGCCAATAGCTGATAGAAATAAAAAACCAAACTGCAGTAATTTAATAACAGTATATACGATCGAATTAAATACCTTTAGGTTTTCTGGTATGACTTTAACTCCCTTTGCGAAACCAAAATGAGTTAAACCTTTTTTGGTAAGCTTCAGCAAAGGATATATTGAATACTTTCTTAAAAACATCACTGTGTAATTGTACCGTTTCAAAATTATATTTTTGCTCCTAATCACAAATAACGTAAGATAGAAAAAAACCGTCCTTCTGTGCTTATTTTTAACTGTAAGCTGAAAATTATATTTGAAAGAATCTTTAACATTAAAAAAGTTTAAATTTTTTAGCATGCCATGACTGAGAATCTACCATCCAAACTTACTGTTTTTCATGAAGTTTCTCTTTGTGTCGTCTTAATTGCTCCCGTATAATACTTTTCAATCGGTTGACCAGGGTATAAAAATCCTTCTCCTCAGTTGATACAACTAGTGTAAAGTTTGGGAATCGAGCCGAAACCTCACCAAAACAGAGATTCTTTTTACTTAATATCACGTGAACAAAAACGTTTCGATCGAAAAAACTTTTAAAAACACTAGTAAACTTTTTTTTTATATGTTCAGTCAAAGATGGGCTTGATTGAAAGTTTCTAAATGTAATTTTAAATTCAATATTACTTTCGGTAGACATTTTTGTAATTTTACCTAAAGTGTTAGTTCAAAGCGAGAACCTTCGTTCTGCTAACTGCCTTCGGTGTACAGCTGATGGTATTTTTAAATTTTCTCTATATTTTGCCACAGTTCTTCTAGCTATGTTTATTTTAAACTTTTGATTAAGAATATTAGCTATCTCTGCATCGTTGTATGGATTTTCCTTATCTTCAGTATTAACTATTTCCAAAATTAAAGTTTTAACTTTATCTGAGGAAGCTGAATTTTCCTCATTGATCCGATTTACAAAAAATCTCTTTAACTCAAAAATACCAAATGGAGTTTCGATGAATTTATTATTCGTAGCTCGACTAACCGTACTCTCGTGAAGATTCAATTTTGTAGCTATATCCTTAAGGGTTAGTGGTTTCAAAGATTCAGCTCCTTTGCTAATCAAGAACTGTTTTTGTTCTTCACAGATTGTTTGAGCGATTCTTAGAAGACTACTTTCCCTCTGCTTGCAGGCTTTGGTTAAATTCTGAGCTAAGCGAATTTTCTCCCTAAAAATCCTTGCCAACTCTTTATCGTTGCAGTTATCCACGTATTCCTTTTTGAACTTAATTTTTGGGAGCTTAGTTTTAACTAGCTCTACTCTCAGAGAGTCTCCCACGATCTCTACTCGAAGGTCAGGTTGTACATGAAGAACAAATTCATTATCAAATTGCAATCCTGGCTTAGGATTTAAATTTCTTATTATTTTTATAGCTTCAAAGACCTTCTCCTCCTCTACTCCAAGTTTTTTTGAGATAAGATCAAATCTACCCCTTACAAGTAGCTCTTTAAACTCTGTAAGTATTCTAACTGGAATACTATCTGAATTTAAACCCATGGCAGATAACTGCCAACATAAGCTCTCAATGGCATCCCTAGCTCCAACTCCAACAGGATCAAAAGACTTGAAATATTCCAAAGCTTCTTTAACAGTTTCAACTGGAAGATTACATATAGATGCTAATTCGGTATCAGAGATCTCCCTGAATCCGTTTCTATTTAAATAATAGGTTGCCACTCTTAATACCTCTTTAAATTGTTCCGATACATTGAGTTCTGAGATTTGCTCAAATAAGTACTCTTGCAGTGATTTGGTTTGTGAAAAATTTTCAATAGATTCTAGACTCTCAAAATTTTCCCTCTTGAATCTGGCATACTCTTTCTCTATTTGGAGATTTTTTTCAAGCTCCTCAACTGGCAAGTATTCAGTTTTTTCCTCAAACTCAACCAAAGGATTTTCACTAAGTTCACGAATAATCTCATCAACAAGATCCAGATTATTAAGCTGAAGTAATTTTAAAATTTGTTGAAGTTGTGGTGTTATACTGACAGAGGTAGAGAGCTGTTGTACTAATTTGTTCTTCACAGATGCCTATTTTTTAGATGCAACAATAAATTCCTAGTTAGAAATAAATGATTTCCCAAAGTAGTATTTGATAGCATTTTCGTTAGAAATTAACTCTTGACTACTCCCATGGGCTATTATTTGCCCATCTACGAGAACATAACCTCTGTCACATATTTTTAAAGTTTCTCTTACATTATGGTCAGTAACAAGTATCCCTAATCCCTTGTCTTTCAAATGTTTGATAACCAATTGAATATCCTGAATCGCTAAAGGATCAATTCCCGCAAAAGGTTCATCCAAAAGGAAAAATTTTGGATTTAAAGCACAAGCTCGCGCTACCTCAGTTCGTCTTTTTTCCCCCCCTGATAAGGTATATGCAGCAGAGTATTTAACTTTTTGCAACCCAAACTCTTCAACGAGTTTTTCTGCTTCTTCCAACCTATCTTGCTTGCTTAAATCATCTCTCTGCTCTAAGGCAACAAGAATATTATCTATTACTGATAAGTTCCTGAAAATTGAAGTCTCTTGAGGTAAATAACCAAGACCCAATCTTACCCTAGCGTACATTGGTAATTTAGTAATTTCTACGCCATCTAAAAAGACTTTGCCAGAGTCAGGAGTTATTTCTCCTACTATCATGTAAAAAGTTGTTGTTTTGCCTGCACCATTCGGTCCTAACAAACCAACAACCTCTCCCCTTTTACACTCTATTGTCACTCCTCGAACTACTGGCCTCTTTTCGTACTTTTTATGCAAATCTTGACCGGTTAGCATTATTTCAATTTTTGCTCCTCATAAATTATTGTTTCAACGTTTCCAAATGCCTCAAAAGTGTCTGAGTCTATGTAATAAATTATCTCTTTAGCTAGTAAAGAGTTCTTATCTTTAATAATTCTTGGGCTTCCTGAGATAGTTAGAGTTCTCTTCTCTTGATTATAGACAGCTTTCTCTCCCATTACCTCAGTTCCATTGTTACTAATTACGTGAACTGACCCTACTGCTGTTAAATCTTTGATGTTCTCGTTTTCATCTAATTTTCCATAAAGCTTATTACAGTAAATTGTTGCTTGATCTGTTTGAAGTTTTACCGAACCTTCGTATGAAAAATACCTTTCCTTCAAGTTTCCAGACAAAGATTCAGCTTTAATAATCCAACTTTTTTGACTATGTAAAAAGGCAAGATAAAAGATAAAAACTATAAGCTTAAACTTGTCCATTTTTAGTAACCGTTTCAACTTTACCTGTTAAGTTAAAGTCTAAGTTTTCGATATTAAAAGTAACTCTACTTGCTTGAATTAGATAGTCTTTTGTCAGAATTTTCACTCCGTAGCAATCGAGATCTCTCTGATTTTTTAAAAAACAAGAATCAGATCTTAATTCTACTCCCTCAGATTTAAGGACAAAATGCACATCTCCATCAATTTTTAATTCTTTGATTCTATTGTTTTCAAGAGTAACCACCCCCCAGGATGCTTCTAAAACATATTCTTGATCTTTAGCTGTTATCTCTAAAAAGAAATCTTTTATTTCAAATTCATTAGTGTTGTAAATGAAGGCTTTGTTGGATTTTAACCGCCAACGCAGATTGCCAGAACTTTCAAAAATCTTAACGAAATCTCCTATCTCCCCTACTACTTTTGTAGACTCTGGAGCTTTGTAATTTTTTAAATCTGATTTACTTTTCCAAAGAATAAGTAGAATAGACGCAAAGATCGCCAATATGGTTGAGAATGCAAATATGAATTTAAATTTAATCATTTCTACCCTTTATCATTAAAGTAATCTCATTAAAAATAGTCCTTACTCTTTGAGTAAATTGTTCCCTAGAGTAGTTACTTAGAAATCTTAATCTTGCATTCTGACCCTTTTTTTCTGATTCCTCTCCCTTTAACAATGCATCCATCAACCCTTGAGAGATCGAGTTGGGATCTAAGTTAACTAGATAAGCTGAGTCCTCATCTAAAACTTGAGTATGACTTTTAATGGCAGTAGCCACTATAGGCTTTCCAGCTGCCATGTACGTGTAAATTTTCATTGGAGTGTTGCTCCCAAACAACCGGGGCGAAACCAAAACATCTGCCAAAGAAAAAAAAGGTGGCAAATCCTCAGGTTTTTTCTGACCAAGGAAAAAAACTGCATGATCAATTTTAAGCTGTTTTGATTTTTTTCTGTAATAAGAGATTGAATTTGGAGTTCCCCCAATAATTACGAGACAAATATCAGAAAATCCTTTCTGAATCAGAATTTTAAAGCCCTCAAGCAAAAGATCAATTCCCTGATACCTTTCTAAATTCCCAGTGTACAGTATAACTTTTTTGCCTTCGAAGTAATGCGTTGAGTCAGTTTCCGTACAAGGATTATCCTTTACATCAAAACCGCAATCTTCAAGTAAATAACATTGCAATGCTCCAAGTTGAACTGCTTTAAATGAGAGTTCGCGCGATACCGCTATTGTGCATAAAGAATTTGAGAAAGAGCTCCCGTAAATAGAGTAGAGTAGTCTCTTGAAAGGTAATAAAAATTTAAATCTTTGTAACAGCTGTTCTACAATATCCGAGTCCATATCGACTACCAATGGAACGTTCTTCCCAAGAAAAAAGTTTGCAAAAATCGCCGCTTCCTCTACTGCAATTATAACGTCATATTTGTTTGTGTTAATCAATTCTGCAGCCGAATTAATAAGGTAAAGATTGATGAAAATTTTTTTCCAAGAAAATCCAGGCTTAAGATTTAGAAAAAACTTAGGGTAATTCGTCCTCAGTACTTTAACATTTTTGGGCAAGGGTATGTCCTCTCCTTCTAATAGACACAACAAATCTATGTTTATGTTAGTATCCTCCAAAGATTCGCATAGGAGCTTTATTGCAATTGGAGTTCCTCTATTCTGATAGAAAGGCTGAGGAGCGAGTATAAGAGCATCTAAACCCATTAATTTTACTTAAGAATTATGCCAGAAAAGCGATTAGTATCATAACAAATGGCAGAGACTGAAAATAAGACTGATGAAACACCAAAAAAAAAGAGCAAATTACCCCTAATACTAGCTTTAGTTGTAATTTTATCTGCAGCAGGAGTAGGAGCTTTTTTATTTTTGAAACCAAAAAATAAAGAAGAGCAGATAGATGAGTCCCTTTTTTATAAACAGGCTTTACTCGATACATTTATCGTAAATTTAATGTCCAACAAACATTTTCTTAAAGTAACTATTTTTATTGAATATAACCCATTTGCACTTGAAAGATGGAAAAAACAATACTTAGGGGGCGGACATGGGGGTGGTAAAGCTGATCCTTTTGCTCTTCCTCCGGAGCTAGCAGAAAAAAAAATAAAACTCTCTCACGTAGTTATAACAACTTTATCCTCTAAAACTGCGGATCACTTATTAAAACCTGAGGGGAAAGAACTTTTGAGAGAGGAATTAGTAATGAAACTGAATGAAGCTTTAGACGCTACAGAAAACATTATAGTTGATGTTAAGTTTAGCGAGTTTATTATACAGTAAAATTATTTTCATATTCGGAGTATACTCACTTAGTTCTATTACTCCTGAATTTAAAGTGGTTAAGTACAGTACAAAACGGGAGCATAAAAGATTCCTGTATTGGCTTAAAGATGGCACCACCACTCACTATGGAGTTTTCCTTTGGAGGTTACATTTTCAAAAATGTAATCTTACTGAGTTTAAACCTGGTTTCATAAGGATAAAATCGATGATTATTTTCCCTGATAAAACCAGATTCTTATCGCAAGCTTTTGAAAAAAAAATTAAATCACATGAGACTCAGCACATGATACACCTTCTAACTTCAATACCAAGCTTTGAGAAGCTTTTAAAAAGAAGCTGTTTTCAATCAAAAGAGGTGTTTGAAGGACAAATAAAAAATTTATTCCTCTCCGTAAAATACAAAGATATACTTTTAGACCTAAAAACTTCTCATGGATTAATTTAACGCTACTCTCTTGGTTCTTTAAAAACGTAGGTAGTATATTCGTACAGTCCATAGTCAGATCTAAAAATAAAATGCCTGGAAAGTTTACTTTTCAAAAACGAGGCCAGTTTATCAAAAGGTACATGAAAAAGATCCTCTCTCTCCCAATCTACATGTTTAGACATTAAATTGAATGCTAAACCTTTTTTACAAACTTGAAACAGTTTCAAAATGACTTCAGAAAAATAATCCCACATTTCGTCGAAAGTCATGTTCCTTTTCTCAGTAAATACGCCATTGGCAATAATGTAGTCATAGGTTGTTTGAATATCATTCTCAAGAATATCAATTTCAAAAAAAACGACATCGGGGAATTTTTCTTTGCATTTTGAAACGAATAAACTTGATATGTCGCAACCTTCGTAATATATCTGTTTTAAATTTTTTTTTCTTATATATTCTAAGAGATGACCAAGTCCGCATCCAAAATCTAGTAGAGTGCAAGGGGAATTTATATTTAAAATATCCAGCATCACTTTGTATCTTTTCTGAGCATCATCAAATTTAGGCCAGTCTACACCTAAATGGGAATCGCCATGCTTACAGAAACACTCCTCGTAATGTGAGATAAGCTCTAAATATTTTTTATTCCTCATGAGGTTCAAGTTTCAGAAGCAGTTCCCCAACTACCAAAAAATCTCCTCTCTCAAATTTAAATTTCTCCCCTTGTGGAATCTGTATCAGTTTTCCAGTACGAAAAATAAAGGTACCATTTTTACTTCCTAGATCAATGATAAATAGATCATTCCCTTCTTCGATTATTTCACAATGTTGTTGACTTATCATGTGATTAGGATCAAAATCGTCCAGATCAAGAACTTCTTCAGATTCAACCAATCCTCTGCCAACCAAAAGTGGAATCCTCCTAAAAAAAATTCGACCTGCATAGATGCCCGACAAAATTTCTACATTTATTTTCATCAGTTGGACACTTAATTATACATCTCTCTAACTCTAACTTTTAAATAAAATTTTGTATCTGATATACTGACGCAAGTCATGCCCAAGCTTCTTCTACTTAATACCATAAATCAAGAAGAGCAAAGAGCAGCTGTGGTTGAAAATGGTAGATTGATAGAACTTGAGATTGAAAGTGCAAAGAATATATCCAAAAAAGGAAACATATACAAGGGGATTGTCAATAGAGTAGAGAGTAGCCTTCAAGCGGGTTTTGTAGATTTAGGTTTAACGAGAAATGGGTTTTTGCAAATTCAGGAGTTGAATGAATTTTTGTTAAATATTAAATCTAATCGTAAAAGTCATGCGAATATTCGTGGCGATATAAAAAGATATCTTAAGCCAGGTCAGGAAGTTTTAGTTCAGGTTGTTAAGGATGAAACAGAATCTAAAGGAGCTATGTTAACTATGAATATAGCGATACCAGGAAAGTACACGGTTTTATTGGTGGGAAGCTCTCGCACTGGAGTTTCTAAGAGAGTAAAAGATACTCAAGTGAGTGAACGTTTTAAACAAGCTCTAAAAGAAATTAGTTTCGATCGCGAAAACTTCGGAGTTATTGCCAGAACCTCTGCCATCGGGAGAACCACGGCCGAATTAATTAGGGATATAAAGATCTGTTTTGACAAATGGAATAGGATAGAGGCGGCATTTAAAAGCGCTCAAGCTCCTGCGTTGTTGTACAGCGAAGAAGGTTTTTCAACTCGGATAGTGAGGGAGTATTTCTCATCTGATGTTCTTGAAATAATAACTGATTCCTCACATTCGTTTAATGAAATTAAAGATTTCATTGAGGAGACGATGCCAAGATATAGAAATCGTGTAAGGCTCTATGAAAGCGACACTCCACTATTCAGCTTTTATAACATAGAGGAAGAGGTTCAGAAAACTTTTAGTCCAGTTGTTGAACTAAACTCTGGAGGCTTCTTAGTAATTGAGCCTCTTGAGAGTTTGGTAGCAATTGATGTGAACTCTGGAAAAGCTAAATCTGGGTATGATTTTGAGACAAATGCTTTCAGAACTAATTTAGAAGCAGTTGTTGAAATAGCGAGACAGCTTAGACTTCGAGATCTTGGTGGTCTGATAATTGTAGATTTAATAGACATGAAAAATCCGCAGAATATTAAAGAGGTTGAGAGACGATTGAAACAAGAGGTTAGCAAGGATAGAGCGAGAGTCGAGGTTGGTTCGATATCAAAGTTTGGTTTACTGGAATTAAGTAGACAGCGAATTAGATCTTCTGTCAATAGTCAGCTTTTTCTTAAGTGTCCTTACTGTTTGGGATCTGGTAGAATCCGGGGTCCCGAATTAGTGGCTTTGGATATTATACGGAAACTTCAATCAGCCGTAACGAGTGGAAAAATTCAAAGGGCCACGGTACATGTGGCATTCACTGCCGGTCTATATCTACTAAATTTCAGAAAGAAAGATTTAACTGCGCTTGAGAGTAAGTATAATTGTGAAATAATTTTGGTACCAAATGAGAGATTTAGGCCAGATGAGTTCCAGATTGAATTTGAAGAAAAGAAATTGACCTCCCTTCGAATTGAGGAAACAGATCGTGAGGATGAAATTTGGTTTATTGAAAGAGTGCGCTCACTTCATGCGAGGTGGAGGAAGTCTGCTATTGAAAGAAAATCAATACTGCTAGAGAGTGACCCAATTCTTAGATGATCTTTGTGAGTACCTGAACTCAATAAAGAAAACGCCAGCAGAGGTAGGTTTTGTAATTTCCTCGAAAAATAGGACTTTAAAAGATATGGAAAAAGCTTTAACAATTGTATCCCAGTATGGTTTCAAGTTTGTTAGGTTTGGGGAAAATAGAATTAGTGAACTTTTGAAAAAACTTAGAAGTTTTGGTAATCCTGACTTGTTTCATTACATAGGAATATCTCAAACTCGTATTGTTGAAAAACTCGCACAGCAAGATATTTTTATTGAAACTGTCCAATCAAAGAAACAGCTAGATATCATCAGAAAGTTCTCAAGAAAATGTTTTATTCAAGTGAACATCTCGAATGATATAAAAAAGTCAGGATTCTCATTGAATGATGCATTGGAATTGACCCCACAGTATTATGATGTCATAGAGGGAGTGATGACAATATTGGATCCTAATCTAAAAAGAGAGGAAAGAGTAAAATTGTACAGCTCGTTGCGTAGTTCATTTAAAGAGCTTCTATTGAGTGCAGGAATGTCTGAGGATTGGAAAGAGGCTTTATACGCAGGCTCAGATATAATTCGTATAGGCCGGGCTTTGTTTGAAGGCTTAAACTAACTTAAGTAGCTTTAGAAGAAGCGAGGGATACTTAATAATAATAACGTTTAAAATTAGGATTAAGAAAACTAGAGAAACTGATTCTCTTGGCAGTTTTGGATTTGGCTTTTCAAACATATCTGATGCAATTTTTAAGTAAAAATACGAAACTGAGAATAAACTTAAAGCTAAAAGTCCAGGAATTAAAGGATAAGTTATGTTTGATACGGTAAGAATTAAAATTTTAATTAAAGTTATTAGAAGTATTGGTGCTACCCCTCCCATAATTATGAGAGATATTCCAACTAACCAAGGGTGTTGTACATCATCTGCTCCATTAACAGATCGAAAGGCAATCATACCAGCCAGCGAGTAGATAAAAGCAAGTAACAAACAGATAACGGGGTTAGCAATTGAAGCAAAATAAATTAGAACACTAAATGTAAAAAAGGAAGAACCGGCGAATAAACTCCGAACTGAGGTGGAGTATGCAATTAATCCAAAGCCAATAAAAGCCGATGGTACCGAGGCAAGTCTTATGAATTCATTTAATTCAGGTGCTTTTGAAATAATGCCACAGATAACTGAGAAGATTGCAAATTTATAAAAATTAGTCCAAAAACTTAAACGCGAACCATCTAAAACTTCAAAATAAAGTGAGTAACCTGTTGGGTTAATAACAGGAAGTCCAAGTTTAATAAGGAGCCCTGTGAAAAAAATAATTTGAGCCATTTTGGATGAATTTACTAAAGAAAAATCTTTCAAATCCGCACCAAAGATGAAAGATATAACAATAATTGATATGCCTAAGGCGGAGAAGATTAAGTAATTAAGTGCATATTTTCCGGATTCCGACCAATTATAATCTTTAAACAGTATCCCTATTGTAGAAACCGATAATGTTGATAAACCGATCAGTATGCCCAACATATCACCTAGGCAAACTGAAATTAATCCTCCAAAGAGTCCAAACAAAGCTGCCGCACGATCTAGATAATCCACTTTGGTATTCAACCAACTCCAAACAAGGAATAAGATGATCAAAAAGTGGAGTGAAAGGTCTGTAATTTTTTCTCCAGTAGGGAGTAAAAGAAGCATTGTGATAATTCCAAAAACTACAGAAAAGTACCGGGATCCCAGCTTTTTACTAAGCATGGTTATCAGTCCTAATGCTGCTGGCAAATAAATTGATAAGTTCATGTTGATTCTGTCAAATAATTAGATTTGTAATGTTGTTCTATCCCAGACACTTCAGGTTGGATTAAGTTTGGCCAAAAACCAATGAAAAATATTACTAGAACGAAAAGATCTACACTTGATAATTTCAATTTTATTCTTGAATTACTGATTATATTTAATCCAAGCCAAGCTAAAAGAATTAAAGAGAAGGCTGAGAGGAAACATTCCCAAACTGAGCTATTGTACAGTATTGACAATAAACCTAAATCTGACCAGAAAACTAAACTAAATGGTTGTCCAATTAAAGCTAAGACACTTATAAGCCCTGCTAATGAAATACTCTGGATTTCTCGTTGTCTAGATAGATAAATTAAATAACCTAAAAAGATACCGTGTCCCAAGAAAAAAATTGAAGATATCTGATATGAGAGTTTTAAATCCACGTTTGCCGAAGCAAAAAATAGCGCAAGGTGCACAGCCGATGCAAAAGCGAGTTGTGACGTCAAATCCTTTGCCTTCAACACATTAAATGCTGCAAAAAACGTTGCTAATACAGAGATCGAAACAAATAAATTATTAGGTTGGTAAAAATCTCCAAATCGTACTAGGAATAATAAGGGAAGCTTTGAAAGAAGAGAACTCATGAAAACAACTGACTCCACCCTACATTCAGAGTAGGCTTGAACCTGCCAAGATGTGAAAGGAAATAAAGGGGCTTTTGCTATAATGCCTACAAAAACAAGGATTGATGCAAATTCATTAAAACCTTTTTGGTTTAAAACTACAGCGGATATTAAGGCCGAAAAACTAAAAACAGAGTATTTTAAAAATCTTAAACTAGCAAATTTTCCCTGATCTCTTGTGTAGCTAATTAAAAAAACAAAAACTGATGCGGTTTCAAATAATAATAAAAAAACAATCGGATTGTTAGCTAATGTAGCTAGCAACGCTGAGGTTAAAGCGGCAGAGGTTTTCCAATTTATAGAGTCCTCATTTTTTAAGTAAACCCAACTAATCAACGATATTATGGGTAAAATGCAAAGCGTAATCTTATCAAAAACGCAGTTTGATCCGAGAAAATCACTCAAAGCTTTTGTTACTAAGAGAACTGGATCTAGAACAATTATTATTAAAAATAGCAGTACAGTTAAAACTAAAAGAGTATTTAAGAATAAAATGTTGAACCTTTGACTTATGTAGCCTAGGGAAATTACAGAGAATAAAATCAAAAAAGCTTCCATGATTACTGAGATAAGTAAAGAAAAGTTATTAAGATTAAAACACTGATAATGAAGAGCGATTGAAAGGATGAATATGAATACTTGCTAAAAGCGAATCCAGTCAATTTTGCAGTATCTTGAAAACTAGCTACAATTATCTCTAACGCATTGGCTGTACCTTTTGATAAGGATGAAAATATTTTTACAATAAATTGGGCACTGTTAAGTATAAGATTCTCAAAAAGTTCAGAAATATTCCTTCTAAACATTTTAAATAAAAGTTCGTAGAAAATAACGCTTACTGAAAATAAAACGATAGACTTAACCATATTTAACTCAAATTTTGTTGAGGATAATGAGTAAATTAGAGATGTAAGAGTAAGTAAAAAAACAATTATATTTGTGATTTTAAACGTATTCTCTGAACTACTGCTGTTAACTAATCTTCTCCAGAATGAGTATCCATAAATGTAGGTTAAAATCGTTATTGCGTCCACCATGTATAGATCAACGTTTAACTGGGCTTTGTAGGTGCCAACCCCAAAAGAGCCAACACCAGCTAAACTGAGCGATAAAGCTATTAGCGCTATTTTCTCTAGATTCGATTGAGATACTTTCCTTAAATCATCAAATAAGGTTGAGTGTGATTTAGTGCTTAAGTGTCCAATGTAAAGAAATGCCGCACATTTAAAAAATGCATGTGCAAAAAACATAGAAATAAAAACATCAGGAAAACTTACCGCACTGATAACAAGCAAACTAAGATTACTGATCGTTGAATAAGCAAGCATTTCTTTAGCGTCTTTACTTATAATTGCGCTGTAAGCAGCTAATATCCCCGTTAATCCAGCTAAATAATTGATCCAACTTGGAATCATTTGATTAAATTTCCAAATTAATATTGCTCCTGCTCCTACCATAGTGGCTGAATGTAAAAGGCTTGATACAGGAGTGGGCCCTGCCATTGCAAACTTTAGCCAAGGGAAAAAAAATACCTGAGCAGATTTTCCAAAAGCACATAAGATGATAGCCGGAGCTAATGAGTTAGTTTGAAAACTTAACAATTCTCTAATAGATACGGTTTTGTAGTTAATAAAACTTTGAGCAATTAAAAGCAGAAATCCAATATCTGCGACTTTGTTGAATATAAGAACAAGGTTTGATTTTTTAACTGCATCATCCGTGTTGTAAAACCTTACCAGAAAGAAAGATGAAAGCCCAAGACCCTCCCAAAAAGCGTAAGCTAAAAGCAAATTATCCATCAAAAGGAATCCAATCATGCTGAAACAAAAAATAGTTAGCCAGAAGAAGTATCTAGCTTTGTGCTCCTTTACGTAATAGTAGCTATAGACGCCAACAATCAATGATAAAGCAAGGACCAAAACAACTAAATTCAGAATGTCTGGTGAAAAATCAAAATCAAATGTCGCTTCTATTTGTCCAAGCTTAAAAAGAGTGAGCTCCATTTTAGGAACTATTCTTACTCGAGGCTTTTATTTGAGCTGTTGTAAGAATTACCGTTTCAACAACTGCAACCGATAGTAAAAATAGTATTAGAAGCACGATTGAAATGCTGCCAGAGGTTGAAAAATTACAGGCAAGGACTAAAAAAACTCCGTTTAATATCAACTCTAGAGCTAGAAGAATTAGAATAGGAGATGGCTTTAGTATTATCATTGAAGCTCCTAGAGCAATGTGTAAAGAAGCTAAAAATTTAATCATCTCTTGAAATAAGTAAATAACTTACAAGTATAGCATTCAATAGTACTCCTAACGATAATAGGTGATAAAGATAGTTATTTGCTAACAAATCTCCAAGATCTTTAACGTCAAAATTGGTATTATTAAAGTTAAGCGAGCTTAACGAGTAATAAACAAATAAAAAGACTAAAAGGAAAATAAGTAAACTTTTTAATAAACTTAAGTATGTAAATTCAATCTTCGATCCAAGTGACAAGATCATTATTGTCATTAAAATTAAAACGATAATTCCACCTGCATAAACAGCAATTTGAACTATCCCAAGAAACGTTAACCCTTTAAGGATAAAAAGAAATCCAATTACAGTGGTATTGATAGCTAAGCCAAGAGCAGACATCAAAACATTTCTGGAGGATGCCACCATAATAGCTGACATTAAAATTGCGATATAAAGAAAATACTCTATAACCAAGCCCATTTTATTCCAATAATTAAGCCCAAGTTAATAATGGCTAGAGGGAGTAAAAACTTCCAGCATATTAACATTAGCTGATCAAATCTAAACCTAGGCAAGGTCCACCTAATCACGATCTGTATAAAGCACAAAAATACAACTTTGGACATCAGAATTAAATGCCCCAATAAAAACCCAGCAAATGTCTCAGGAATACTTATAAAGGGCAAGTGCCACCCACCTAAAAAACACAGGCTTAAGACAAGACTAAGTAGAGCTATTTCAGCAAACTCTCCAAACCAGAATAGGAGAAATTTCATACCTGAATATTCAGTAAAGTATCCTGCAACTAATTCACTTTCACTCTCTGCCAAATCAAAGGGACCTCTTTTAGTTTCCGCCATCCCTGCTACAAACATCAAGAAAAATCCTAGAGGCATTGATAGTATTCCCCAGTACGTTTTTTGAGCATTAACGATTTCTATTAAATTAGCAGTTCCGTACCACAGGATTACTCCTAAGAAAGTTAGTCCCAACACTAACTCGTAAGATATCATCTGAGCCGAAGCTCTGAGTGAACCAAGAAAAGCAAATTTACTACCAGAGCTCCAGCCAGCTAAATTTGTGCCGTACACGGCAACTGTGGTTAGAGCAAATATGAATAAGAGATCAAATTGCGTTGATACAATATACGGTGAGATCTTTACCCCAAAAATTTCAAAGGATGGACCGAAAGGGATAAAACCAAAACATAAAAAAATAGGAAAAGCGGCAGCAAAAGGTGCTAAATTATGTAAAATTGCTGAAACTTTTGATGGTTTGAAATCCTCTTTCGTTAGTGCTTTTATTGGGTCACAGAATAAAGTATTAATGAGTCCTAGTTTGGCAAGAACAAAAATAAATGGTTTTAATACGAATAAATATCTCGGCAGTTGAATATCCAATCCAGCTCTATTTGCGCCAAGACGATCCTGCATTAATGCTGACACCTTTCTCTCAAACCATACATTCATAACGGTTAAGCCAAAACCTATATTTAATACAAATAGAGATAAAACAAACGTGGTTAAAAATACTTCAAATCCCATAGACTGAAGTAATACTATCCTTCAGTTCTAGATTTAACTGAAACTGCTCCAACAGTATTTCAGCTTCTGATTTAAAATATGAGTAGAAGATTGGTCTTATTTCCTGAACAATTCCATCAGAGTTTATGAAATGTCCACTTTTTTCATAAACATTCTTTGTGGGAATTAAGTTAGCTGCAAATCGATTTAAAGAGTAATCACTTGTAAAAATAAAATCAAATCTCCCATCAACCTTTAAAAAACTTACCTCAAAGCTAGTAAGACCTATTAAACCAATCTTTCCAGGATCCTCATTAATTTCTAAAGATTTCTGTATTTTAATACCCAGTTTTTCAAATGTTTTCCAATTTGGAGAGTAATCTGGTTTGATAAGAATTTGCTCTAAATTAGATAAACTTCTCTCTATTTTTAAGCCATAGATAGTAACGTTGTTAAATTTTTCAGCTAATAGTTTAAACGCTGCTATGTCTTCAAAGGTTAAAAAAGCAGATAATACCAAGGTGATTCTATCACCAGAGATTACAGCATCTTTAAAATTTTTTAAATGAGTACTATAGCTGTAACTTTGCGGGAAAAAGTTTTTTTGCCTAAATCTTTCAAATCCAAACCTTCCCTCATCACAAAGCCACTCTTTGTTAACCTCTTTGTTGTAGCGAGCTTTAATTGTAATAAATTTACCATCTCTTTCATGAACTTTGACTGAGCAGTTTTTTGAACAACCTACACAAATTGTATCTGTAGTTTTTGTAAACCATATTCTGGAGTTAAATCGCCAATCCGAGTAAGTTAATGCTCCAACAGGGCAGAGATCTATGATTACTGCGGAAAAAGGATTATTAACCTGTCGCCCAGGGTACACATCGATCTCTGATTTGTCGCCTCTATTAATAATTGCTAACTCAGAGGTTTTTGTAACCTCATCAAGAAATCTAACGCACCTCGAGCATAAAATACATCTTTCTGCGTCTAAGATAATATGTTTTCCAATTTGGAAAGCCTTTTTCTTTTTTACTTTTGTTTCTAACAGTCGACTACCTTTTCTACTGTACTCGAAGTAGTAATCCTGAAGCTTGCAGTGTCCACTTTGGTCACATATTGTGCAGTCTAGAGGGTGATTTTTCAGTATAAATTCCAAATTAGCGGCTTGAGTTTCAGCTACTCTCTGGCTACTTCTATGAGTAAAAATTTCCATACCATCAGTGGCAAAAGTATTACAAGCAATTACTAGTTTAGGAGCACCTTTTAATTCTACCTGACACATTCTGCAATTGCCTGCTATGCTTAAATCTGGATGATAGCAATAATGAGGAATTTCAATCCCGATCAGCTTTGCAGCCTCTATTATGTTGGTTCCTTTTGGGACTTGGATGGGAATGTCGTCGATCTTTATTGAAACCAGTTCAGACATTAACCCCCATTGTATTAAATTTTAGGTTTAATTACATATTACTAATTACTAATAACTATATGGTATCTAGTAGTTGCTTTTTGAACTTTTTGTAGCATGAGATTGCAATAAAGTTTGATATTAATAACCAGAGCACGCTAACGAAAATAATCAAATAATTCGAGGTTTCGTTGAAAGCGGATCTAAAAATCAAAGCGAATGATGAAAGAGGATTAATAAATAGCAAATTTCTTAATTCCGGTGAAATTTGATAAAAGTCATAAACAATAGGTGTAAAGAAAAAAAGAGGGGTTATTGAATTAGATACCAGGTGTTGAATATCTCTAAAGAATACATTTAATATGCCAAAGGTCATATAAGCGGAATACAGCAAAATTGAAGTTAATATGATTGCAAGCAGAATAAAAAAAATATTTGGCAGTTCAAAGGTTGTAGGGAGAGTGAGAACAAGCAAAACTAAAAATGTAATTAAAAAATGAATCGTTTGAGTAAGTACTTGAGAGCCTATAATAACATTAATGTTAATTGGGACTTTGGCGATTAAGTGTTTATTATTTAAGAGTATCCCTGATGCCTCTGATAAACTTTGTGCAACCCAGTGCCAGTAAAAGATGCTAAATGCAAACTCAATAATATCAGAGTTAGATAAAGACGTTCGAAGGATATACTTAAATGCTACGTAATATGTGATAAAAAGGATGAATGGATGGGTAAATGACCAAGCAAACCCGAGCAGGCTTGCTTTGTATCTTGCATTTAAATTGTGCAGAGCAAGATGCCAAGCTAGACGAATATTCTTATTTAGTGAAATGTATTTCATTTTTTTATATCCTCTATGATTGAGCAAAATTATATAGCTTTGTATGCACGTATGAGAGGTTTGATCTTATTTTTGGTATTTTTTTTAGCCTGTTCAGTTCAGAGTAAAAATAAAAGTATCGAAGAGATAATAGCTGATATTAATAAAAAGTTTGAGGCTGGATATTACTCACGTGTCCAATCAGAAGTAGAGAAAACCCTTCCAAGTTTAAGTAAGGCTAGTGTTTTTAGGAAGCAGCTTCTCGAGATTTACGCAAAAGCTTTAGAGGAGCTTGGTCAGTATGAAAAATCTGCCCAAACTTTACTTCAATTAGTAGATGAGTATCCTTTGGATGAGTCGCAAAGAGATTGGATGTTAAATGCGTGTAAAAACCTTCTAAAAACAAGATCGAGAATTGATACTGACATAACACCGGTTGAAAAAGTTGTTAAAATATTAGATGAGATAAAGCACAAATGGGGCGAGTTGAGTGAAGAAGAACATCAAATTCTACAGGAGGCTAAAAGTCAATTAAAACAGTATTATCTAAAAGTTAAAAATTTTTACGAAAGAATGAATCTTAAACAAGCTGCTGCAGTTTACATAAATAAAATAAATGAGCTCGAATGAACTTTAACGCGCCTAATCTAAGAAGTGTTGTTTTATTTTTAAGTTCGCAGAAAGTTGTAAATTTTTGTGGTAAACTTCAAAAGGCTTTAAAATTTCTTATCATTGCCCTTATTGGAATCTACTTAATACTTTCTGTGCAATCATCGATTAAAGAGGGAATAAACTTTTCAAAAAAAAAGGCGTTAGTTCAATTACCAGAACAAATTCAATTTAAATCTTCTTTTTTCAAACAGGTAAACCTTAAACAGATTGAACAACAAAAAATTTTCGGTTCACTCTCAGCGGTTACAAAATCAAAGGTTGCGGGTCCTGAGGTTATTCAGAAACCCAAGTTTAATTTAGTAGCTACATTTAAAGGAGGAAAAAATAGTTATGCCATAATTGAGGACGGGGGTAGCAGAATTCAGGATGTTTTTGAAGAAAATGAGTCAGTGTTTGATAAAGCGAAACTTATACGTGTAAATTCGGGGAGTGTAGTAATCAGGTATCTAGATGGCTCGGAGGAAACTCTTTATATTGACGATACGAATTTTTCATCCGCTCAGGGGCCTACTACTAAGGGAGTTGAAACGGTTCAGAGAATTGCAGTTAGCAGAGTAACAATTCAAGAATTGACCTCTGATCTTGCCTCGCTCGCTTCTCAGGCTAGAATAATTCCTTTTTTCCAGGATGGCAAACCTGTAGGCCTTAGAATATTTGGTATTTCTTCAGGAAGCATTTTTCAGATTTTAGGATTAGAAAATGGAGATATCATAAAATCTGTTGAAGGTTACTCTCTTTTAAATCCTGAAGATGTAAGTAATCTAGTGC
Organism: uncultured bacterium; assembly: GCA_938038205.1. Classification (GTDB taxonomy): domain Bacteria; phylum Bdellovibrionota_C; class UBA2361; order JANWWW01; family JANWWW01; genus CALHSA01. Next base: position 44,102 of record CALHSA010000001.1, read on the forward strand.
AACAACTTAGAGAAAAGTCTAGAATTAGTGTAATTGTAGAGAGAAATAGGCAGAATGTTGAGATTATTTACGACATTAGTTAGTCTCCCTGTATTGCTTTTGGTTGCTCAACAAGATTTTGACATCATTGCAAGAGAGGCTGATCTTCCTGCGTTAATTAAAGTCTGGAGTAAAAAATTTGGAAAGAATTTTATTCTTGATGAGAGGGTTAAAGGTAAAGTTACGCTTTACCTTCCTGCAGATTTGAGTGATCAGGATGCACTTAATATTTTAGACCTTCTACTTCACTACAAAGGTTTTGCTTCCGTGCCGGTTGGAGAGAATCTGTATAAAATAGTGCCTCTGAAAGAAGCTAAACAAGGAACTATTAAAAGCGTGACAACGGCCTCGGAAAACTCTGCAAGTATAGTAACCAAAATTAGGAAACTGAAATACAACAGCGCTGATGAGATTTCAAAGGTGATTCAACCTCTTCTTGGCCCTGATGGTTTTCTCTCTTCAATATCAACTAACAACTCTATTATGATAATAGATTCAGAGCAAAATATAGCTAGAATTGACTCTATTATTAATTCACTTGATGTTCCGCCAACTGAGATTGAACTAACTATTATTCCTCTTCAACACACTGATGCGAAGGAAATGGCAGACAGAATAAAGGAGCTTTTTGATCTAGGAAGTGATTCTTCTTCCCTTGGAAGATTAGCTGATCCTGCAAGAGCAAGGCCGCAAGCGGTTAGTCTTCCGCAAATGGAGAATGTTCAGGCTCAACAAGCAGGCTTTGTAAGAGTTGGAGCAAAAGAAAGTAATGTTAAAGTGGTAGCTGATGAAAGAAGTAATTCAATTATTGTTGTTGCTGATCCTGTAAATACCCTAAAAATACGGGCTATAGTAACTCAATTAGACTCTCCAGTTAATAGAAGTGGAAGAAGATTCTATTTTTATAAATGTAGGTTTTCCCGAGCAGAGGATATTGCAAGCACTTTAGCGAGTTTAGTTGGTGGTACCGTTAGCGAGACAAGGAGTCAGCCGCAGCAATTCTCAGAATCTGCTCGAAGAGATAGTTTGTTGCTTGGTCCAAGACAAGATGGCTCAAGGAGTGGACGGAGATTGGGAGAAAGTCGAATATCTCAGGATAAGCGACAATCAACGGGTGCAAAAATTTCAGATGATTTGAGTATAACCGCTGATCCCAGTACAAATTCAATCATAATATACGCAACAAGATCTGAGTACGAAAAAATCATTAGTTTAATGAAAGACTTAGATGTAAGGAAAAAACAGGTTTTAGTTGAAGCAACGATTTTAGAGGTTCAGCTTTTAAAACAATTCAACAGTGACATTGACTTTATTACATCACTATCTGGCAAAGAGGCTGGAACTTTCGCGCAGAAAGGTTTAATTGACTTAGCGAGCATTGTTCAAAATCCTCTTAGTTTGTCTGGCTTTACAGCGGCAGTAGCAGGTGTTGGAACACTAAAAATTGCTGACAATGTTGTTATTCCATCGCAGGCAGCCCTTGTTAGCGCCGCGCAAGCCTCTCAGATTGCGAATGTTTTGAGTGCGCCGCAAATTCTTACTCTTGATAACGAGGATGCGGAGATTTTGGTAGGACAGAATGTTCCTTTTGTAGTATCTCAATCTACAACTCTTACTAATCTGGATAATCGATTTAATCAGATTGATAGGCAAGATGTTGGAATAACTCTTAGAATAAGACCCCAAATCGCATCAGAGGATTTAGTTAACTTAAAGATTTTCCTTGAGGTTTCATCTGTTGTTCCTGGGACCGATTCAAACCAACAGGGACCCACTACGAATGTAAGAACTCTAGAGACCACAATCTCTGCTAAAAATGGACAGATGATAGTAATTGGAGGACTAATAACAGATGATGCTTCGGAAAGCTCAGATGGCATACCTTTCCTAAGGGATATACCTGTGATCGGAAATCTTTTTGGTGGTTTAGTGGAAAAAAAGGAGAAAAGAAACCTACTATTATTTATAACCCCGAGAATTTTAGTAGATCAGTTCGATTTAAGGGATGAAACTCTGGTTAGAACTAACAGAATGAGAGCAACCATTCAAGAAATACCAAACTCAGTATCAAGAGACGGGGTGTTAAAAAATCCGGCCATTGATGATGTTCTAATTTTTAACGAATTCGTAAAACCAAATTACCCACCGAGTTTTTCCCCGCAGAGGTCGGTTTCTGATTTAAGTGAAAAACCAGTAGAGAAGAAGGGTGTTACATTACGTTTAAAAAATACCTGTAAGATTGATGAGCTTCCATTTAAAGTTTTAAATTCGAGTGCTTGTATTAAGATCAATCAATCAGATTTACTTGATCAAGCCTTGAGTAGTAAGTTACTTGTATATTCTTTACAATCCGGAGATTGTGTTTTTGAGGTATTAGGCCCTAGTGAGAGTGGTAATTGTTATGAGTTAACTGGCTATGAACTAAGTCGGTTTGGAAAGGATCCATGGCAGTTAAAGAACTAGATTTATCAAAGGTAGAGCTACCGATTGTGCCAGATAAATCAGTTTTTGATAAAATTCTAGGAGTTTGGGCGAAGGAAAGGCTTACTGTTCCATGCTGTTATGATGGACAAAACATAGTATTGATTCAGAAAGGCTCTAAGAATTTATCTGCCTTATATCAATTAAAAAAACTATTAAAATCAAATCTTCAAGTTGTTCAGTTACCAGATAGCGATGTTCTTAGAGCTTACTCAGAGTTAAGGAGTAAGCTAATGGCAGACCCTACCCTTACTTCGCTTGCTGGATCAGGGGATGGGCAGCTTTCAGATTCTTACGTAAAATTTGAGGTTACGGAGGCGACTGAGGATGACGCACCGGTTATACGCTACGTAAACTCGTTAATTTTTAGAGCTAGTCAACAGAAAGCATCAGATATTCATATAGAGCCTTTTGAGGATTGTGTAAAAATTCGATTTAGGATTGATGGAAGATTGTATGATGTTGCGAGGGAAGATAAAGGGTTCAGCTCCGCCATCATCTCGAGAATTAAAATTTTGGCTGGTATGGACATTGCAGAGAGAAGGTTGCCTCAGGATGGGCGTATAGGAGTTACAGTTACCGGAAGAGAGTTGGATCTCAGAGTTTCTTCTATTCCTACACAGTTTGGTGAGAGAATTGTTTTGCGTCTTCTTGACAAGAGTGGAGCTTTACTAGAGTTAGAGGATCTTGGACTTGAAGGGGATAATCTAAACACACTGCTGAATCTTATTCAAAAACCTAACGGAATAATTCTTGTTACTGGACCTACTGGAAGCGGTAAAACTACTACTCTTTATGCATGTCTTAAAAGGATAAACACTGAGGATAAAAACATTTTAACAGTAGAAGACCCTATAGAATATCAAATAGAGGGAATAGGTCAGATGCAAGTTAACAATAAAATAGGGTTTAGTTTTGCGACTGGCTTACGCTCAATTTTAAGACAAGATCCTGATGTTGTAATGGTAGGTGAGATAAGGGATACAGAAACAGCTGAGATTGCAATTCAAGCATCATTAACAGGCCATCTTGTTTTTTCAACTTTACACACAAATGATGCACCAGGGGCTATAACTCGATTAATTGATTTGAATATAGAGCCTTTTTTAGTCTCAAGTAGTTTATTGTGTGTTTTGGCGCAGCGATTAGTGAGAAAATTGTGCCCTTATTGTAAGAAGCCTATCAGAATTAATGCACAAGATTTTTATAATCTAGGCTGGCAGGGTAAATTCGATGTTCCTTATTTGGATATTTATGGCCCCGGAGACGAAAATTGTACTCATTGCACTAATATAAGGTACTTAGGGAGAACCGGAATTCATGAGCTATTAGTGATTAAAGAAAATTTACGGCCACTAATTGTTGGAAGGGCTGATTCTAGAGAAATAAGAAAGGTAGCTGAAAAAGAGTTGAATTTTAGATCTTTGAGAGTGGATGGTTTACAAAAAGTTTTAAAAGGAATTACTTCAATTGAAGAAGTGCTAATGGTTACTCATGAAGATTAAATGCCACTATACGAGTATTTGGCCTCATCAATAAAAACTGGTGAACTTGTTAAAGGCGAGTTAGAGGCTGATTCCCTTCGTAACCTTCGAGTAAATTTACGAAATAATGGATTAGTTTTACTAGAATATTCTGAGAGTGGCAAGCAAGTTGAAAAATCAAAGAGTGTTATAGGGGTACAGCTTAAGAGAGTAGGTTATTCAGACCTTACTATTTTTACAAAACAATTCGTTACTTTACTCTCAGCGGGTTTTCAGTTGGTTCCAGCTCTTTCTAAAGCGAGTCAATTGGTAAAAAATCAAACTTTAAAGGCTTCATTAGTACAAATAAGAGAGAAAGTTGAAGAAGGTAAAAGCTTTAGTGCTGCATTATCGGCTTATCCGAATATATTCCCAGATTTTTACATTAATATGGTAGCTGCAGGCGAGAGATCTGGCAATTTAGAGGCTGTTTTACATAATCTCGCCTCTTTTCTTGAGCGTCAGGTTGAGTTAACGCGAAAAGTTGTAAGTTCTCTTTTTTATCCTGCAATTATGTTATTGCTAAGTGTCGTTGTTATCATAGTTCTTTTTACTGTTGTTGTCCCTCAAATCGCTGAAATCTTTGTTAAAGAGGGTGCTAAATTACCATTTATTACAAGGTTAATCCTTGGGGTTAGTTGGTCAATTAAGGAATTTTGGTGGTTAATTTTAGGAGTAATCCTACTTATCTTCTTGCGTATTAATCAACTAAGAAAAACCGATGAAGGGAAAGGTAAGATTGATAAGTTTATTTACTCTTTACCAGTGGTTGGAGAGATTTTATTTAAAATTGATATTGCTAGGTTTGCTCTTACGCTAGGATCTCTATTAAGAGGGGGTGTTGGAATAGTTAATGCTCTAGAGTTATCCAAAAAGGTGTTACAAAGTTCTGTGTTAAGACAGAATGTTGTATCAGCTCTTGATGAGGTTAAAAGAGGTAGATCATTATCTGTTTCCCTAAGCTCATCCAAATTCCCAGATTTATTCTTGTCGATGATCGCAGTAGGAGAGCAAAGTGGAAATTTGGAAAAAATGCTTCTAAATATTTCTGATTACTATGAGAAGGATGCAACTCATTCGCTACAAACTTTAGTTAATTTGATTGAGCCCATATTGATCGTCATTATTGGTTTAATAGTTCTGATAGTCGTTTTTGCTGTAATAACTCCTATTGTCGATATGATTAATATTCTTAAAAAATGAAACTAATCGAGGTTTCTAAAATTACGCTGCACTGCTTGAAGAAATTCTAACGTTGTTACAGGTTGATTGGATTGAGGGATGAGAGCAGCTAAATCTCTAGTATAAACTCCTCCCTCAACAGTCTGTCTTACAGCCTTTTCAAGCTTTTGGGCACCTTGAACCAAGTCCAACTTGTTATCAAAGATCCCTCTATAATACAAGGCTTGCGTCCATGCAAAAATACTCGCAATTGGGTTTGTTGAAACACTTTCTCCTTTTTGCCATGCTCGGTAATGCCTGGTTACTGTTCCATGTGCAGCTTCCGTTTCAACGACCTTACCGTCAGAAGATAGAAGTACACTAGTCATTAAACCAAGTGATCCAAAACCCTGCGCAACCATATCACTCTCTACGTCCCCATCATAATTTTTTAGGGCCCAAACAAAACCTCCCTCACTTTTTAACACCTTGGCTACCATGTCATCAATTAATCTGTGCTCATATTTTAAATTCTTAGCTTCGAATTTATTGGCAAATTCATTCTGAAAGATCTGCTCAAAAATCTCCTTAAAAAACCCATCATAAGTTTTTAGAATTGTGTTTTTTGTCGAAAAATAGCAATCGTATCCTCGGAGCAAGGAGAAATTAAAAACGCTCCTTGCAAATCCTTCAATAGATTTTTTTGTGTTATGTATTGCAAGAAAAATACCCTCTTCATTCAAGTCAAAGGGCTTCTGTTGAGTACTGGCTGTTTTTATCTCAATCTCCGATAAGTTATTTGACCTAATTTCAAATGGTTTATATTGATCCCCATATGCGTGCCTTGCAACAATAATTGGCAGCCTCCAGTGAGGTATTAGTCGTGGTACATTTGAAATGATAATTGGCTCCCTGAAAACTGTACCATTTATTATATTTCTTATGGTTCCGTTTGGACTTGGCCAAAGTTTTTTTAAACTAAACTCTTTAACTCTTTCTTCATCTGGTGTTATTGTTGCGCATTTTACCCCTACTCTATAAGTTACTACTGCCTTTGCGGCGTCAATTGTAACCTGATCTTCTGTTTTATCACGATTCTGGATCGATAGATCATATACAAGTATTGGACCTTCAAAAAATTCATTGATTAAATACTCTTTAATCCAATCCCACATAACTTGAGCCATCTCATCGCCTGTCATTTCAACAATAGGATTTTCAAACGTTATCTTCATACCTGAGTATTTTCTTGTTTTTTCCGGTTTAAAATCAAACTTTAAAACCTTATTCTTATGCCAGCAGATTCAATTCTTTGTCTTAGATCAGAGTAGCTTATACTCTGAACATTTACGTTAGAATCTAAAGCTAAATTAGCTGCTATAGCAGCACTTTGCCCAAGCATCATGAAAGTGGGCTCCATCCTGATCCCACTATATGCAATATACGAGGCTGATAAAGCTACTGGAACAAGAAGATTTTTGATCTCGCTTTCTCTTGGCGTAATACTTCTATACGGGATACTATAAGGCTTAAAATCGTATTCCCTTACAAAACCTTCCACTTTAACAAAACCTTCCAAATCCAACCTCTGAACTATGTGAGATTCTATTGGACAGGTTCCCGTAGCTATTGAATCCCAGTGTCGTCTACCTTTTTGAAGATCCTGCTGTTTCATTACATAACGACCAATCATACGCCTTGCAACTCTTACATACATTTGTTCTGGCCAGTTATTGTTATTCCTAAATTCGTCACGACAAAGACCATACTTTTTCATTTGAAGTCTTAAACTTGCTGGAACAAGGTGATCGTTAGCTAGAAAAAAAAGGAGTCCTTGGAGGTATAGTTTATGTTGTTTAAAAATTCTTTCTCTTGTTATTCCATCCGCCTCCGGATAATCCCAGTTTTCACCAACTAAATTTGTTGAGAAAGGCCCTCTGTTATTTAAATCAAATTTCTGATTCGGTAAAGGACTTAAGTTAAGTATCTCATTAATGCGCCTCACAGGTTTCATCCGAATATATTTTGCATGAAGAAAATATTTACTCCGGTCATAACCACTTGGCTTAGAAAAGTTAACTTTATTTGGTCCATGTGAAGTGAGACAAAGCCGAAAATTGTAAGCCATAATTTTTCTATCGCCCTGACCAGGTGGTACTACTTGGCCTGAATTAACACCAAAATACAGCCTTCCTCTTCTATCACGAGATGGTAAGTTGAAAGTTATTTGCTCCCGACCTTTACTTATTCTAAAACCTGCATAACTTTCACCATACTCGTCCTTACTCTCTCTGCCAACAGCGTAAGATACCCCTGCTTTAGCTAAAAGATCGCCTTCATAGCTAGCATCAATAAACAATCGCGCCTCCAGAAACCTCCCTGATTTTAATTTGACCCTTATGATTTTACCATCAGATACTATGACATCTTGGATGTCAGATCTAACTATCGGAATTTCTGAGGTCATCCTTTTAAAGACTTTCAGTGCTACTTTAGGTTCAAAATTCCACGATATGGATTGATTGTACTCCTGACCAACTTTTTTAAAAAACTCTCTTGCAAGGCCGCCAATGAACCTTGGATTGCAAATATCAGATGCCCCTAAACCATTTGTCATCATTCCGCCAATTCTCTCTAATGGCTCAATAATAACAACATGCTTATTATCCCTTTTTAATTGAATAGCCGCAGATATTCCCGCAGGAGTAGCTCGGTAAACAACAACATCATATCCTGCCTTGAGTATCAAGGGGCAGAGAATCAGGAAAAAAAATTTATACATTACAAGAAGGTTAAACCTCAATTTTAGATTTTACAACTTCTTTTGCTACTTTAATGAACTCATTAAGGTATTCCTCAAGCTTTGGAATATCAACAGCAGGGTTGTTCTCCTTGAGTTTAATCTCAATCTCTTTTGCAAATGCTCCAACTTTCTCACCTCCAAGGTTTAGCACGGCCCCTTTTAGACTGTGAACCTCTTTGTAGGCTTCAAATAATTCACCCTGTTCTAGAAAATTTTTGATATTAGCAAGCTGCGCTTTTGCATTATTCTCGAGAAGGTTTAATAACTCCCATAAAAAATTTATATCTTCACCCGCTCTTAAATAAGCATCCTCATAGTTAAATATTAGCATGTTTTATTCCAGAGGATTACTACAGACCTACCAAGGATATGAGTTCTTTGTAACTGGACGGGTTTTTCTTTTTCAACCATTTAATCGTGCCTTCCAATCCAAGTTTTTGAATTAATCGTAAACCTTGCGTGGATATTGGTAGCCTTACAAACCTATTTAGCCAAGGCACGAATATTCTTTTTTTCTGTAGATTAATATTAAAAACTCTTTTCGTACGTCTGTTTGAATGGCTAACGTTATGACCTACTTGACGAATTTTTCCAGTTATAATGCATTTGCGAGCCACATCCTTATTCTATGAAAGATTTAGTTCTGATTCAATTTTTCATTAACTTAAGGCAAGTATGGATTTCTTCAACAGCACCCGTAAAACTTTTTACACTCGGGGTCTCTAGAATCATTGGTATTCTGAATAATCGGTGATCATTAAATAAATTTCTAAAGAATTCACTCTCTAATTTGCCTTTACCAATATTTTCATGTCTATCAACAAAAGAACCAAGATCACTTTTGCTGTCGTTTAGATGAATTAATCCTATTTTTTCAAAAAGATTTAACTCATAAAGATTTTGTAAAAAATCCTCAAAATTTTCCTTTATGTTATATCCTGAGGCCCATAAATGTTGAGTATCTAAAGCTATGCCAAGGCACTCTGGATTACTTAGTATATCAAGTATTTCTCTTAAATGTTCTAACTTAGAGCCAACAACAAATTCACGCCCAGCTGATACTTCAAGTAGAAGTGTAAGGGGCCTGTTCTTTAAAATCGGAGTGATTTGATTGATTTCTTTAGCTACTCTTGATAGTCCAGATTTAATATCAATTCTGTCTGTTATTGAGCCTGGGTGAAAAACGATAGCAGTAGCCTCAGATTTTACTAGTAGCTCTGAATATACTTGTAACGAGTAAACTGACTTTTTCCGCAAATCCTCGTTTGGTGATGCTAAGTTAATCAGGTATATTCCGTGAAAGAAAAGTTTTTGTAAGCCAGATTCTTTAAAAGCGTTCTTTAAATCTAAAGCAAATTTATCTGTAAAAGGTTTTGTGACCCACCGCTGTGGAGCTGAGGGATGAATTTGTGCAGCAGTAATTCCAGTTGCACGAGTTATTCTAGACAGTGACTCTAACCCTTCAGATATTGGAACATGTGCTCCAAAAAAATGTGGTTTTGACACTAGCTAAGTTTAAAGTTTTTCCTCTTAATGATAAAGTATACCTTATAGAGTGATTGCATTAACAGGAGTCAGACCCACTGGTGAATTGCATCTTGGCAACTATTTTGGTGCTATTAAGCCTCTTCTAGATTTACAGGAAAAATACGTGATATTTTTGTTTGTAGCGGATCTTCACTCTCTTACCACATCCTGTGATATAGATACAATAAAAGGTAATAGCCAAAAATTATTAGCCGCTTTTAGAGCCTTAGGATTTGATCCACAAAAAACTATAATTTGGGTCCAATCCGAAATTCCAGAAGTCTGTGAGTTAATGTATATATTATCTGCTCTTACTGGTTTTCAGTACTTGCATAAAGGTCATGCATTTAAAACAGCTTGTTTAGAAAATAAGAACCCAACTGTTGCACTTTTTCTTTATCCGGTACTTATGGCAGCAGATATATTAGCTTTTCAAGCAGATTTAGTTCCTGTTGGAGTTGACCAAAAACAACATCTAGAGATTTGCAGAGATTTAGCTGAGAAGCTCAGAAATATGTTTGGAGTAGAAACAAAAATCCCAGAGCCTTTGATTATGGAATCAACCTGCGCAGTACCTGGCGTGGATGGAAGAAAAATGTCTAAGAGCTACAAGAATACACTACCAATTTTTGCAAGTGTTGATGAGATAGTTTCTATAGTTAGGCAAGTTAAAACTGACTCAACTCCTTTGGGGAGTCCACTAAATCTTGAGAACTCCGTGCTTGGTTCATATATCAAGCTTTTGTCCAAACCAGAAGATTATGAAAAAATCAAAAAGGAAGCTTTAGCTGGTAATTATGGTTGGGGCAAAATTAAAGAGTTTGTAATTGAGCTTTTTTTATCGAAGTTCTCATACGCGAGAGAAAAATACGTTGAATTATTATCAGATCCTGCTGAGCTTTGGAATCAGGCAACTGAAGGAGCTAAAATTGCAAAAGAGAGAGCTAGAGACTTTTTGGGTTCGATTCTAAAAAGACTAAACTCGCATGTTTAGAAAGTTAAGGAATTTGCTGATTTTTAGTGCAGAATCAACTGTTAAATATAAATTTCAAGCTATTAGTTTTGTTTTGATTTTTTTAGTGGCTTACACTTTGGATCTTTTGGCCCCCTGGTTTTTGGGCTACATACTCCAGCATATAGCTAACACTCAGCTTGACTCCGATTCAATAAAGTATATTTTTACTCTTTTATTATGGTATGTGCTTGTAAGGGTGACTGTTGTAAGTCTTCATCATTTTGCAAGGATAATACAAATACGTACAGGATTTGAGTCTAAATTAGAATCCTTGAAAACACTTTTGATGGCATGTTTATCGTATCCCCTGAAATGGCATTTAAAAAGACACTCGGGCGAGAATCTAAACAGAATTCACAGAGCTTCAGCTGCTGTAGAAGCGGTAATCTCAACTTATATATGGCAGATAATTGATGGTCTAGTTAAAGTTATTTTTGCTATTGCAGCTATAGCATACTTGAATTTCAAAGTGGTTGTAATAGTCGTGCTAACGAGCACTGTTTCCGTTTACTTCATGCTAGTTTTTAACCGTAAATTGTTAGAGTACGTAAGAGCCATGAATTTTTTCTGGGATCGATTGAACAAATATTTAGTTGATACGTTAACAAACATCGTGACAGTCAAAATGCTCTCTATTGAGAACGCCTTGAATGATAGGTTAGCCAAACTCCATCCTCAAGGTTCTAACATTTTTAAAAAGTTGCCAAAGTACATGGAATTTAAATGGGGCTCTGTGGGAATAGGTTTTGCTATCATGACGGGTCTTGCTATCATGGTTTACATACTTGATTTCAAATCTCGAGGGGAGTCAGTTGATATAGCAAAAATTTATGTCTTACTTGATTACCTTAATAGGATAAATCAAGCTATAGCGTCATTTACCGGATATTACGGAGGATTACTTGAAAGCGCTACCAATTTTGAAGAAGGTTATGAGATCTTAACAGGTACACCTAAATATGAGCAAAAGAATTTAACAAATGGTGAGCTATTTAGATGGAATAAAATAACCATAAAACATCTTTTGTTTAGATATACCTTAAGTGATTTATCTGGGATTGAGTGTTCTGATTTAACGATTTTAAATGGGGATAAAATTGCAGTAGTGGGATCAAGTGGAAGTGGCAAATCCACGTTAATGAAATGCCTTGCTGGATTGGTTGAACCTCAAAAATTTGAGATATACTCAGATGGGCATGAAATCTCACCAATATACTTACAGAGTCAAACTATTTTAATACCACAAGAGCCTGAGTTGTTTGCCGATACTATCAGATTCAACCTAGAATTCAATAGAGACATACCCGAAAGTACGGTATTACAGGCTCTTAGAATAGCTGAGATTGATGAGCTGATTAACAGGTTGCCACAAGGTTTGGAAACCGATCTTGGACATCAGGGATTATCGATATCGGTTGGAGAAAAGCAAAGGCTTGCTCTTGCTCGAGGGCTTATCATGGCTCATGATTATGAAATTATTCTTTTAGATGAGCCTACCTCAAGTGTTGATGCCATAACTGAGAGGCTAATTTTTTCTAAAATACTCTCATTTTTTGCTGCAAAAACCATATTTTGTACAATTCATCGACTTAGCATGGTTAGTATCTTTGATAAAATTATAGTGGTGAAGGATGGCAAAGTGATTGAATTTGGATCTTTTGATGATCTAGTAGCACTGAGAGGTCAATTTTTTAGGCTTTGGAGTGAGTTCATAAACTCTGATCCTCAAGTTATTGTTTCTTAAACAAAATTTAATCCATATTTTTTCAGTTTCTGAATCAATGTTACCCTTGAGATACCTAATAATCTTGCCGCTTTTGATTTATTACCTTTGGAAGCTTGTAAAGCCTCTTGAAATAATGATTTCTCAATTAATGAGATTCTTCCTTCCAGGTTAAATTCCCCTGTAAAATCTGTTTGCTCTTCTTTTTGAAGAACAAAATCAATTAAATCTGATGTTGATGTAAGATAAAATCTGTAAATAGTGTTCTCCAATTCCCTTATATTGCCGGGCCAACTGTAATTTATCAAGGAGTTTAGGCACCTTTGAGAGAAACTTTTTGGACCTAAATTAAATCTAGCTTCTGCTAATTTCAAGAAATGATTAGCAAGTTTTATAATATCCCCACTGCGTTCTCTCAAAGGCGGTAATGTACAAGTGACTAAATTTATCCTGTAAAATAAATCCTCCCTAAAGGAACCATCCTTAACCGCGTTGAATAGATTTTTACAGGTAGCTGACACTAAACGAAAGTCAATTGGGGTTTCTTTTAAACCACCTACGCGTCGAACTTTTTTATCTTGTAGTACTCTTAAAAGTTTAGGTTGTAGATCTAAAGGCATTTCACCTATCTCATCAAGAAACAAGGTTCCTTGATCAGCCATCTCAATTAAACCTGGTTTTGAGCTTGTTGCTCCAGAAAAAGAACCTTTCTCATATCCAAAAAGCTCAGCTTCAATTAAATCTTTTGGAAGTGCTGATATATTTACAGATACGAACTCTCCTTTTCGTGAGCTCCACTCATGAATTTTTCTAGCTACAACATCTTTACCCACCCCCGTTTCTCCAAGGAGTAAAACGGGAGCATCAGTCTGGGAAACTCTTTTACAAATTTCCAGCGCCTCTAAAAATTTTGGGGAATCCCCAATTAAGAAATCGCAAAACGTTAGTTTTTTTAATCTTTCTGTTTCGTTTGCTAACTTGTCTGCGTAGAAGTACAAGTCTCTTAACCTTTTTGCCGCTTTAATTCTTGCAAGTATTTCTTCAGGAGTTACAGACTTATGAACAAAATCATCGATTCCTAGATCAAAAAGTTTAACAATAATGCTAACATCATCAACGCTTGATATTAGAATGAGCGGGGTATACTTGTTTGTACTAGATTGCCTTGTAAGTTGTATAAAACTTTCTGGGGTTTCATCCAAAACCCGATAGTCGCACAGGATTAGATCGAATTTTTGGTCTATTACATGCTTTTTACCTTCATCAATTGATGAGCAGATTAGAATATCGTATTGATAACTTAAAGCCTTTTTTAAAAAATTAGCAAAATCCTCGTCATCTTCAACGATTAAACAACTATTTTTCATTTTCAATCAACGATTCTATCTCAGATAAACTTAACTCTGGACTTACTATTAAATATTTACGATTATCTTTCTCAAAAAAACCGTATTGTGAGCTCCAAACTCTGCCTGAGGAGATTCTTTCCCTTCGGAGATATATTCCTCTTTCAAGCAGTTTCTTTCTTAATTTAGAGAGACGCTTTCTCACGTAAAAAATTATATCAGAGTAACTTTCTTGGTCTAAGTTTGAAAAATTTGTATCTAATTTGTTAAACTAGTCGTTCAATGGGCAAGGACCTAACAAAAATAAAAAAACTTGTTCAGCCCTACTCAGAGGCTGCAAAGGGGTTCTTGCCAAAACTTAAAGTCGGTGCAAGGGTTAGAGTTAACTATTTGATAACCGAAGGTAATAAAAAAAGGATTCAAGTTTTCGAAGGGATAGTTATTTCAATAAAAAAACCAGGTAATCCGGATGGAACGTTTACTGTTAGAAAGGTATCATTTGGTGTTGGTATAGAGAGAACGTATCCAATAAACAGCCCGAACATTTCAAAAGTTGAGATTGTTTCATATGCTAAGGTTAGAAGATCAAAGCTTTACTACTTAAGAAACGCTGTCTCTAAGAAAGACTCAAGGTTAAAAACAAAATTTGTGACTTCAGGTGAGGATGTTAAGGGAGTGGTTGATCAGTCTTTTTTTGATGGTTTCTCGAGTGCTGAAGAAGCCCAGACTGAAAACGTTGATTCAAACTAAGATCGACTTGGTTTAGGCTTTGGAAGAATAAATGGCGGCTGGCTTGGTTCTTCGCTAGCTTGAAGTTCAATGTTTCTCAAAATAATCGCTGGAGATATTGTTGTAACTGGGATTGAACCAGATTCAGCTACACAAAAGCTGTTATCAACCTCTAATTTATCACCCACAGCTATTATCTGATTAAGGGATTGAAGTGGAGTTCCGACAAAAGATAAACCTCTGACAACCTCCTCGGACCCATCTGGGTAAATCAGTTTACAATAAGAGATTTTTCCTGAGAAAGTTTGAGGATCATAGGAGCTTGTTTTAGTCTCTCCATCTAAGGCATCCTCTATAATTACTCCGTACGGTTTATTCTGTCGTTTTATTTCTGAGATTAGAATTTTCTTTAAAGTGTCAAGACTATAATTTTTTTTTGAACGGATTATAAATACTCCCATTCTAGACATTGGTGGGTTTGCATCTGAGGATCTTGCATGACCGTTAGGTTTGAAATTTTTCTTGTAGCACTGAGATCTACTCGTCAAAAAATTCCTTAAAATCCCATCCTCAATTAAAGTGACTGCTTGAGCTGGAATTCCTTGATCATCAAAGTCGTATGCTCCCCAGCATTTTTCCCCATTAAAACTTTTGAGAGTCGGATCATCTTGAATTAAGAGATCTCCCGCAAGCACTCGTCTACCAAGCTGACCTTTAAAGGTTAACCCTTCTAATTTTTTTAGTAGTCTGTCACCTTCAAGCCGGTGCCCTAAAGTTTCATGAAATAATAACCCTGCGGGAATTGGATAAAGTAATGCCGGGCCTGAATAAGAGTAAATCTGCCTGCTAAGGGCTAATTCTTTAAGTTTTCTGTACTTTTCATTGATAAGCTTTTTAATGCCATTGAAATCAGGAATATCCGACTTAGATGATTTATTAATTACCAAGTTTTGAGATACAACTTGGTTATCCCAACTTTGGCATTGAAGCTCAATCGAAATTGAGTATAGTGAGGATGGCTCAACTATTACTGACTTTTCAGTACTAACAAAGATTTTAGTCTCATGCTCTATAGTAACCGAAACTGAATCGTAAGTAATCTCAGGTAAATTTGAGATAAACTTGGAAAGCTTCTTTACTAATTTCTCCCAATAAGAAATGTCTTCTTCTTTACGTCTTGTAAACTTAGTAGATTTTATTGGCTTAGAGTTCCAGAAACTGATGTAGTTCTTAACGGGATTATCAGAGAAGATAGCCAAAGTTTGTTTCTCTTGAAAATCCCTCAAAGCCTCTCTATACCTAGCTTCAGTTAGTCGCCATAGGGTCGTTTCAAATGCGTAAATGTTATCATCTTCTAAAGGGAGATTTGTGTACTTAGAGGAAATTGATTCATCCTCAGATAAATCTTTTATCCAGTAGTTTTGATCATTTTTATAACTACCAACCCTGCAATCACAGTAAACTACTCGTTTTCGTGTTTTATCTCTTTCAAAGATACTACCAGCAGAGGCTGTTAAAGAAATTCGGTCGATGTGCCTCATTAGAAAAGAAACGTAGTAAGGAGGGCTGAAACCTGGTAACCTCAGGTTTAAAGCTCTTTTTGCGCTTTTTTCAAGAACCTTGATGATATTCATTAACGCTTTTTTCCCAAGCACACCTTGTAAGTTTATATTTTAAATTTTTTGAGACCGATAAAAAAAACTATAGATCAGGACTTTCTAGATACTTCAAATCTGATATCTGGGGGACTTCATTTGAATCATTTGAGCTTGGCTGAGATTTCTTTATACTCTCTAAGTCTTCAACTCTAACGTACCCCTCATAAGCTCCCGGTACTTGTTCATTTAAAATCTCTCCTGTAATTGGATTAAAAAAAACTTTAACAACCCCTTCTGGAGGTAAAAAGGTTGAGGAGATGTTAAATACCCCTAACCCATCGGTTTTCTGTATTTTCTCGTAAACACTAACCATGAAATCTTTCCAAATTGGTGCGGCAACCTTACCTCCAGTCATTTTATCGCCAAGGGTTTTCTTTACATCAAATCCAACCCAAACTCCGGCTACGAAGTCAGGAGTACAACCAACGAACCATGCGTCCATAAATTCGTTCGTTGTTCCAGTTTTTCCTGAAACCTCAACAGGGAAATCTCTTAAAATAGTTGCTGTCCCTCTTAGTATGACGTATTTCATCATTTGAGTCAGGATGAAACTTGCTCGAGGGTCAACAACTTGTTTTACGTTATCAATTAGGTTTTTATCGCTATCATAAATTATATCGCCTTTTGAGTTTTTTACAGTTTTTACATATCGGGTTTTAGCTAACACCCCTTCAGAGCAAATAACTCCGTAAGCTCTGGTCAACTCAAGAGGTGTAACATCTCCACTCCCCAGGGCTAAGGTTAGATTCCTCGGAAGCTTACTATCAATGCCTAGAGATCGGGCTGTTTGAATAATACTGGAGGGACCAATGCTAGCAGTTAAAATAACTGCCGGAAGATTTCTACTCTGCTCTAATGCCTTTGTTAAAGTCATTCTTCCTTTAAATTCTCCGTCGTAGTTACTGGGACTCCAGATTTGCCCCCCCACCCTAAATGTTCTAGGTGAGTCTGAGATCAAGGTCATTGGATGATATGAGAATTTATCAACCGCAGTTAAATAAACAATGGGCTTAAAGGCTGATCCGGCTTGTCTAAAAGATTGTGTGGCTCTATTAAATTGAGATACTTTAAAACTAAAACCACCATGAAGAGCAAGAACCTCACCTCCTTTTGGATTTAGTAGTATTCCAGTTGCTTGAATCTCTGGGGTTTGCTTAATTTTAAGTTCAGAGGGATCAAACTCAACGTACTCATTAACTTTGATTTTGCTGATTATGGTATCATCCTTCCAATAATCAGAGAGCTGATCTGAAAATTTTATTAAATACCTATTATTACCCATGTGTAATTCAATACTCTGATTTCTGTAATCAATTTTGGTTATTTTGGCTAAAGGCCAGTGTGAACCCCTTGAATCATCAGGAATTGATCCTCTAAAACCATACTTTTTATCTAACGCCAATAAATGATTATTAACTGCTCTTTCAACCGCTCGCTGAAAATCAGAGATAAGAAAAGTTTCTACTGTTAAACCCTCAGCATCAATATCAAGCTCTGGGAAAAGTTCCTCAAGTTCCTTCCTAACCTCGGCTAAATAGTATGGAGCAAAGAAAAAATTACTTAAATCTGCTTTAAAAATCTCAAGTTTTGCTCTATAGGCTTCATCTGCCTCTTGTTGGGATATAAAACCTCCCTTTACCATTTGGTCTAGGACGTATCTCTGGCGGGCTTTTGCAGATTTATAATTGCGTATTGGTGAGTATTTAGTAGGTGCCTGGGGTAGTCCAGCTAAAAGCGTAATCTCAGCTAAATTTAAATCAGAAAGACTTTTCCTGAAATAATTTTTAGCAGCTGCAGCAACGCCATATGAATTATTTCCTAAAAAAACTAAATTCAAATAAAGTTCCAAAATCTGCTCTTTGGATAAATGCCTCTCTATTTGATATGCTAGTAGAGCTTCCTGAATTTTTCTGACCAAACTTTTCTCCCTGGTTAGAAGTAAATTTTTTACCACTTGTTGTGTTATAGTGCTGCCACCCTGTTTTATTCTTCCTTCTTTAAGGTTTACAACTAAGGCTCGTATGATTCCAACATAATCAATACCTTTGTGAAGAAAAAAATTTAAATCTTCAGCTGCTATAAATGCCTTAACTACTAAAGGAGGGATATCCTTAAATTTTGTGTAATACCTTTTCTCTCGAAAAAACTCACCCATGATTAAACCATCTCTTGAGTAGACGGAGGTTAGAACAGGTAATACATCACTTCCAAGGTTTGTAATTGTTGGCATATCTTTAACAACCGCATGGTAAAACCAGAAAAAAAACACTAAAGAGGGAAGTGAAAACAGAATTAATAAATCAACCAGGAGGTTAAATATAAAAAAAGCTAACTTAAACATTTAATGATTAGTACTAGCTGATTCTGATTTTACAACTTACAAAAAACTTTTTATATCGTTACACCGTTTAAGTGTTCATTTGATAAAGGTGGTTTAGGTAAATTCTAATAAATTCTCAAAGTGCGGAGGGCGGGACTCGAACCCGCACGCTTGTCTCCAAGCCCAGGATTTTAAGTCCTGTATGTCTACCAGTTCCATCACCTCCGCTTAACTGTATAATTGTACCGAATGATAACATGTACCTTCAAACTTTCAAAAAACGACTAGATTTAAATCTCAAATTTTCAGATCATTTCCCAACTGATTACGATTACGTCGTATACACTGATGGGGCTTGTTCAGGTAATCCTGGGCCAGGTGGGATTGGAATTCTAATAATAAATAAAGAGGGAGAGGTATATGAAAATAGTAAGGCTTATGAAAATGCCACAAACAATCAAATGGAATTAGAGTCAGCTATTCAAGCACTAAAATCTTTGCCTTCAGGGGTAAGGGTTCTTCTTCGAACGGACTCAGAGTATATATCTAAGGCTTTCTCTCAGGGGTGGTTATTAAACTGGATCAAAAATAATTGGCGAAGCTCATCTCGTAAAGCGGTAAAAAATAAAGAATTGTGGCAGCAGCTGTTAGGTGAGGTGCAGAAAAGAGATGTTAGTGTGGAGTGGATAAAAGGACATGATAAGGATATGTTCAATAAAGAGGCAGACAGATTAGCTCGCTTGGCGATTAAAAATTTAAATATCAAATAAGCTTTGAAAATTATTCTTTCGTAAAGTTTCATACAGAGTTATCGCTACACAATTACTTAAGTTCAAGCTTCGTACTGTTCCTGGTTTTGTAGGAATTGTGAGAATTTTTACTCCACTTTTTAACACGTTTTCATCTAATCCAGTTGTCTCTTTACCAAATATAAATACAGAATCCAATCCTAGATAAAGATCGAAAATACTTTTAGATCCTCCCGTTTCAATTGCATAATGAGGTTTAAAACTGTTCTTACTCCAATATTCAAACCAGTTTTCCCAAACCTGTACTTCCACCAGGTGCCAATAGTCTAGCCCGGCTCTTTTGACAGCTCTATCTGTTAATTCAAAGGGGAAAGGTTTAATTAAATGTAACTTTGATCCTGTTGCAGCGCAAGTTCTTGCAATAGCTCCTACGTTTTGGGGAATCAGCGGTTGATATAAAACAATCTCCATTTGTAAAATTCTCTCACAAGTGAATCAAGGAATAGTATTAGAAATAGCCAATTCAGGAAAAACCGGTATAATTTTAAGAGTTGGAAATCCTGATAATTCTGCGATGCCGAATTTTATACCAGGACAATATACAGCTCTTGGCTTAGAATCAGAGGGGGTTGAGTCAACCAGAGCTTACTCTATTTGCTCTTTACCTGGAGAACCCTTCTGGGAATTTTTAATTACAGTTGTTCAAGGAGGTAAGGTAAGTAGTAGTTTAGCTAAATTAAGACCGGGAGATACTATTTTTTATAAACCAACTCCAAAAGGTAACTTGATATTACAAAGATCAAAAGATTATAAAAACCTAATTTTCGTAGCTACGGGCTCAGGAATAGGCCCTTTTCGACCAATGAGTTATCAATTTGTGAGTGATGATGATTTTCGAGAGAAAAAATTAATAGTTCTTCAAGGTGCAAGATTTTTTTCTGATCTACACTATCGTGAGTGGTTTGAGGAAACTGCTTCCAAAGGTGGTTTTGATTACATAACTTACACATCAAGGGAACACAGCAGTTCCCGTTTTGGGAGAGTTACTGACTGGTTTAAAAATGCTGAATTAGATCCTAGTGCAACAGCAGTTTACCTTTGTGGGAATCCTGATATGGTTAATGAAATTAAAGAGATTCTGGTTAGCAAGGGCTTTGATTCTTCAAAAGGTGGTAACATTATCACTGAATCTTACTGGTAACTTTTTTCAAAGTATATTCTTTATTGGTTTTAAGGCAAGCTGTATTAAAAATTGTAAAAAAAAAAATTACTTCTTTAGTCACATTAAGTTAAATGTCTTTTTCGGCTTAAAAACCTATATCCGTGCCGGTTTGTTTTAAGTTAACCACTTTAAGTTACACAGTAAAAAAATTAATTAAGTAAAATGTAAAAACTAGGTAGCAAAAGGTTAAAAAAAATTTTTACTAATTACAGCAATGACTTTAACTTGTATATAAGTTTAATCTTTAAAGAAAACGAAATTTATATGTTAAATAAAAACTTAGTGATTAGCTTTCAGCACTGTAAAGCTCTGGT
>CALHSA010000002.1 GCA_938038205.1 uncultured bacterium
GATTCGTTAAAAGAACTGTTCTCGGATAAAACTGGGACTTATAGAATAGTGGATGGAAAAATTATTGAGGAGTAAATTTAACTAAAAAGTGTTTTAGGCACTTTACTAAAGATTTTTAATTTTTAAAATATTATTCTGGAAAATAAAATAAGTTTATGCTTGTAAATAGCTTAAATCCTGATAAACATTCACCTGATATCACAATTAATACTGAGTTTGTTGAGGTAAAAATATTTGAAAGTTTAGATGAATTCTTGATTGGGCTACCATATGCTTTTTTTAACGCAGAGAGACCAATATTATTAATTTTTAAACATAATAAAGATTTTCAATCAGAGACACTGGAATCAATTTCTCAACAGAGTATAGAAGAATATTTATTTATTGCTTATGAATTTGAGGGAAATATTGTTTTTATTTTAGTAAATCCTAATGTCATTAAATATTATGAGGATATAAATACTCTGGTTTTAGAGACGCTTACGGCATATGGCTTGGGTGAGGATGAAATGCACAACGTAAAAAGCCTTGGAGGAGGGCATGTAACATTAAAGATAGGTGATAAGGGGGCAGAACTATCATTCTTAGAAGAGTATCCTCATGGAGTAGGCTTAGATTTTCAAACAATTACAGATTATTGGCCCTCATCAATGCAGGTCAATAATTTAAGTAGCTTTAAGTTACTTGCTGACTTTTGAAAAATTTAAATTTTTTCTAACAGTTACATTAGCTGAGACGTTTAATTTATATCTTTGAGAAAACACTAGGCTATTAATCCCGATTAAACATTGAAAATTAGTTTTATAAAAAGTAATTTAATTTTGAGTTTATTGGTGCTTTAAAAATACCTTTTTTGTTGAGTTTGCTTTTTTATTTTACTTACTTGCTGAATCATAAAATTTTTAAACCTTTACCTCCCACATTCTTAGGTTAGTAGGTATATTTAGGTCGTTTGCTTTTTAGGTTGACAAAAATTTTATCAAGCCTAGGTAAAGAACCTTTAACTTTTGTTTTCCGGTATAATTTTGTCGGAAGACTGAGCTAGTTGTGTGTAATTTTCTCTCTGTAAGAGGGTTTTTGGGATTTATAAGCATATTAGGCCACTAAATTCTAAAATTTAAAGAAAAACCTAAACTTTAAACTTAATCATATCATAGCTAAAAACTGTACTAGAATTTAAGTTCTAGTACAGTTTTCTAAAATGGATTTTTGTTTTAAATTAGGTGCCTAATCCTATTTTTTATGAGAATTTCTAGGAAACGATCATAATTTAAAAAAGCTAAATTAAGTACAATGAAATCCTTTTACCTTGTTGAACATAAAGAATAACGCACATTCTTACTCTTTTGCCGTTTTAATAGATCTGCAGAATTTATCCTGCCTTAGTTAGTTTACACTGGTTTAAAATATTTTACATAAATTTAAACAATCTAAACATAGGCTAGAAAACTTTTAACCTTAAAACAGTTAAAATCAAATCTTTTTTATAATTGTAAAAATTTATTTAAAAAATCTTACTATTTACAAGGTAAAACACCGATCTTTTTATTTAAACACTCTTAAATGGCAAATTCTAGATACTATAATTATCTAAGAGCCGATATTCGGAGATTTACAGATTACTTATAAATTTAGTAGCAAACTTAAAGATTTATAGAAGTTTGGAATCTATTAAAGTTAACCCAAAGCCTGATAGCTCGATTACTAAGTCAGTATGAATGAGTTTAAATCTATTCAGAATTGTTGTAATTATTGGTCTACGGGCATACACGAGTTTGATCCTATCTGGGAAAACTCTGCACGTAGTCCATTCTCTCAACCGAGGTGGTTTTCGCCACTTCAACCTGATCTTCGATTAAACTTTTATGCAACTAACTTAGGGTTTATACATTCATTATATGAGAGGGTAATCACCACTCTAAGTCGAGTTATTGACTCATTGGTTAATTACATTAAGGAGCTTGGATTGGGTAAAAGGTTGGAGATGCCAAGGGTTGAACCCAAAGTAATTAACTCACCCTCAATAGATCAAATAGAAAGTGGTGTTAATGAAACTGAGGGTTCTATGCCCGAGCTTGCTCATCAGTGCCCAGCAACACAATCTCCAACACCAAGCGTTGAAAAAAAAGTTGAGTCAAAAAGTTTAATCGAAGAGATTCTTCAAGAGTTCTTCTCAGCTATTGAGAAGAAAACAAAAAAAGGAATAAAAAATAAGCTTAAAAAAATAGCCAAAAACACATTTAAAGGGATAACCAACAATATCTTTAAAACTGCAACAAAATTTCTGTCAAAAATAAAGTCGTTACTCTCTCCAAGCACTTTTAGCTGGGTAAGAGACGTTTTGTTTGATACCATCTCAAAAAAAGTAGCAAATAAATAATACTTATCTATTTGCTACACAAAAAGCTGGGCTAATTTTAATTAGCCCAGCTTTTATACTTTTTTAAAATCGGTGGTTAGGGAGTAATGACCATCCTCAAATATTAGGATTCTATAATCTGAGAAAAAATTTGGTTCTATAGTTTTTAAGCAAGCAAATATTGAGATTGCCAGTCTCCTAATCTCAATATCCGCTGAGGGGTGGGATCTCATCTCTATAAAGTGTCTCCATGCTCTAAGGTTACCAGTTACAACTATAGGAGCCTCAAGCTCATGAGGCAAACACATTCTAGAGAGCTGATTTATTCTTTTTTTTCTATCTGTTTTAGCATGAGGCCCCTCCTCCACTTTTAAAAAGCTAAAATCCCCCTCATTGAGGTATTCTTTTAACTCTAAGTAACTCTTATAGGCACGATTTATTCTCTCAATAAATTTCTGATGCAGAGTATCATCTGTTTGAAATTCATACCTCTCAACAAATCTAAGACTCAGTTCATCAACGTACCTTGTACTTTGCTGACTGTAAGCGAATCCAGCCCTATGTCTAATAAATTCATGAGTAGTTGCCCTTGAGATTCCATATAATAGAAAAGAGTAATTTGCATGCTCAAAAACTGAACCATGCCCAGATTTTTTTAAGTTTAAAAGGTACTCAGCTACCCTGTTATTGAATGTTCTTTTAGGACCAAAACTGCAATAACAAGTTTGTCCGGCAAACTTAACCAAAGCCTCCCCTGAGGTTAAAATTCTTGTATCATCATCTAGGTACCCTAAAAAATCCTCTCCATAACCCTCTAAGTACCCTCTAATATTTTCAATATTAGTATTGGGTTTTGAAAGCAAAATTACCCCAGGTGACCTAAGATACCGCACACCTTCATCTGTGAAATAAACAGTCGATTCAATTAATGGCCAACCATTTAAGTTTGCAACACCTAAATCCTTGCATAGGTTCTCAAACCCTACATCTTTAGTATCCATTGACCTTAAAGTATAAACAAAATTTGTCAAAATTACGTAGTTTTGACAATTTTTGTCACTAATTAAAAACAAAAAAACTAAAAAAAGTACTTATATATTAAAAATACGACTAAAAGTACATTATCCAAACACCAATAAGCTGTATGGCATAATACTTGCTATGAATTTTTGCGGAGGTTAAAAATGCCAGTGAAGAAAAAGAAGAAAAAAAATACAAAAAAAGGGTTTACATTAATTGAGCTACTAGTAGTAGTTGCCATTGTTGGAATTCTAGCAGCAATTGCTATTCCTCAGTTTCAAAGATATAGAGAAAGGGCTTTCGATGCTCGAGCTCAATCTGATTTGCGAAATTTAATGACTGCCCAGGAGGCGTACTTTGTTGATAACGAATCCTACACATCGACTTTGAATGACTTAGCAAACTTTGGCTTTAGACCAAGCAGTGGCGTTACAGTGACCATAACATCTGCAGACGGATCATCCTGGTCGGCTTATGCTGAGCATCCCTCAGGAACAAGACGATTCTGCTACAATTCTGAGGGTGCATCCAATGGAATTGTCTCCGTTGCACGTGGCACAGATTGCCCTTAATGTAGAATTAGGTTTGATATAAGGTTAGTGGTCCCGGGTTTTCCCCGCCCGGGACTTTTTTTATTTTTAAAACCAAACGGTTTTTACTTTCTTCAAACCAAGCTCTACTAGTAAAAGTAGCGATTTTAGCAATTAATAATCTCTTTAAAAGGTAATTTCCTGATAACTTTATATTCTTTCTTAAGTTGTATTTTTTATCTCTAAGCTTAATCAGAGCGAGTAACTTCAAAATTTTTAGTTTAAGTTTTAAGATTTTAGTTTTTATATAACCTTCATCGATGTTGAAGTAGTAACGAAGTTTAAATTTACCCTTTGGTTTTAAAAGAAAATGTATAATTAACCAAATCATTACAGCGATATTTCTTACTGTTCGCTGAAACACTAAGTTAAATATCGTAGAATCTTTTCTTCGATATTTAAACTTTTTCACTAAATTAAGGGCTATTTTTTTTAATCCAATCTTGATAACTTGATTCACTGTTGTTTGATTTCGGAACCAAAAGTTTTTTACTGTACTTAGAGTTTTATTTTTAATCTTTAGTGAATATTTAATTATAATTCTTGATTTTAATAATTCTCTTATATAGCTAGTAGAGTTTTTTACGATTGATTTTAATGATTCCCTTACATTGTAATACTTACAGTCGCGTTTATGTTTAGTTAGTCCTTCCCTTTTGTTTAAAAGTAATTTAACTCGCAAATAAAATTTCAGTTGATTCAGTCTAATTGACTTTAATATTATCATCAATCTCTTGTGGATGAAGGTCTTAATTGAGTGAGTTCCTCTTATTTGGAGATCTCTTATAAGTGAAAGAGTGTTAAATCTTGTTTTAAGTGTTAATAATTTCAGTAGCGGATTCCTATTATTTTTTAATCTAGCATAAGATTTGGAGAGTGAACCATTAAATGAGGGTGAAAAAATAACTCTGTGTAACTTTCGTAATATATCATGGAGCCTATAAAAAATTTTTGTATCAGAGATAAGCTGTTTTACATAAGTTCCTTTAAAAGCTAAGACTTCATTTAAATTAAATTTCACAAGTGGGGGAGTTCGATTTGGTATCAGTGATTTAATCACCGGATTTCTCTTTTCGCCATAACTTTTTTTGATTGGTAATTTAAAATTAAATGAAACTGCACTATTTTTGTGTCTGTCTAACGTACCCTCCCCTTTCTCAAGCTTTAAAGTTTTAAGATTTGTATTGGGTTTATTATGTGCACCTTTGTATTTTTTTAATCTAACTATCGATCCCTCGGAAAAAAACTTATTTTTGTTGCTCTTTTCTGAATACTTGTCTAAAGTATTCGGCTTTATCTTTCTTGGTTCCTGATATTTGGAATTGGGAGAGAATATAACATATAGTTTTTTATTTGAGGGGTTTACAGTAGTAAATAAAGGATTTCCGAGAACCAAATTAGTTCTTTCTGTTAGTTCTTTAACCCTTAACTTATAAGTTTGGTCTTGAGACCTTACGCTTTTATTTGGAGCTGATTTGCTATGTAAGTTAGGAGTTGAGTTATGATTTTTATGTGCATTTTCAAATCCTTTTAAACTATATTTTGTAATCACTCCCTGGTTGTCGGAGATATTCAGTGTTTCAGGATTAGAATTTAGTATAAAATTGGAACTTTCAATCCGATTCCTTAGAGGCTGTAATAAGGTATCTAAAGAGCCTTCCCTAGAGAGAGTCAAAAGATTGTGATCTAGTAAAAGAGAAGATTCGAGTGTTTCAATATCGTTGAATATATTGTACCTCTGAGGCTTATTTTTTTGAGACTGAAACAACGTGTTTGAAGGCTTTTCCTTTAAAGGTTTAAGATACTTATTTTTATTTCTATTTGCCGTATGTATTAAGTGCATGGTTAATTTCGGTGGTTTTTGTGCAGGATCTGATTTTGTGCTAGCAATCTCAGTATAATGTTTATTTTCACTTTTATAAAAAAGCGTGCTTATTTGATCCCTATCAGTAGAGAAAAGAAATCTCTCAGGGAATGATTTAAAATGTTCCCTTATTAACACGTAAAACCTTAACATGTTCATTAAATATGTGTAAGCCGAGGGTTTCTCTTCAAAGATTGATGACCAAAACCTTTCCTCGGAGCTTATCTTTTTTTGTAGTTGTTCGCCACTCTCACAGCCTATTAATTTTCTGAAAAAATTCTGTGGAGTTATTCCGCTTAATTTTAGTATACCATCCTCTGAGGCTTTAAAGTATTTTAAAAACTCCTCTAATCTGACTTTGTTCTTGATGTTTATTGGAATACACGTAACATCTACACGATCCCCGTTTCTTTGAAATAAATAAGCAACAAGAATTTTACTATTAGGGGTACGATTACCATCAGGTGTTGAGATTATACAGCAAACTCCTTCTTCTCCAGCTATTAAAAGTTCTTCTAAGCGAAGATACTTTTTCTGAAGGTTTTCTTCACAATGAGCCACTAAATTCCTAAATTCAAAACCGTTACACATTAAAGTGGATTTACCATTCTCTTCTGGCACTATCTCATAACTAAAAGTAGTAGGTTTGTTAGACACTTCTCGTAGAAAACCAACAAAGAAAGCTGCGATAGTTTTGGATCCTAGATGTATATCTTTAGTTGGATTAGTACAATGAGTTATGGAGCTCACCAAGCATAATATTGTAAAAGCCTACTAGATAGAAAATCATTAAAACTTATACCTAAAATCTCTTTAATAAATTCAGTGTAATCTTTCGGAATTACCAACAACGGATCTTTGCCAGTAATTCCGGCTAATTCTAGGGATGCTTTTGCTGCCTTAAAAATATCACCAAAATCATCTATAAGCCCATACTCAAGGGCTTCTTGACCAGTTAAAAACCTACCATCTGCAAACCTTCCTACTTGATCCTCGGATAAACCTCGAGCAAGCGCGATATCTTGAATAAATTGTTTGTGTATTTTTCCTGTGGCCTCTTTCAAAAATTCTCTTTCTTTGTCACTTAGTGGTCTGAAAATATTACCTACATCCTTTAAATCGCCACTTTTTACCGTTTCAAATTTTATTCCAACTTTATTAGTTAAGTCTGACAAATCAGGTATCTGCATAATAACACCTATGGAACCTGTTATCGTTCCAGGTTGTGCAAATACTTTTTTTCCGGCTACTGCAACGTATAATCCTCCCGATGCTGCAATCGAACCCATACTTGATACAATAGGTTTTTCCTTAATGGATCTTATGAAAGAGAATAATTCCTGGCTAGGGCCTACGGCACCACCTGGGGAGTCAATCCTGATTACAATAGATTTTATCGATTCATCTCTTAAAAACTGCCTAATTCTACGAATAGAGTCAAGGGAGTCAATAATTGGCCCTACTATTCTTACTACACCAACTTTTTGGTAATTAGTAAGCAACTGATCTTCTTTGAATTTTATAAATTTCTCAGCAACTAATCCCAATAAAATCACTAAAACTAAGATAGTTAAAATTTTTAATACCCACAGAAAAAATGATTTAATCATGGTAATTAGTTTAACAATTTCAAGTATAAATCGCTAAATGGAAATTTTGAAAGGTTTCTTAAACCATAAGTCCCATCAGGTGGTGCGTCTTCGGTGTAAGTATATATGTATATCACTTCCAAGTTTCTCAAATTTTCCACTAAAAATGGCCATACTCTCTCACCATACTCTAGCTGCTTGTTAATACCTCTTGCGCCAGATTCAGTCACTAATATGGGCTTTCTAACTCTTGATAGAACATCCTTTATGCCACCTTTTACAAAAAATTTTTCAAACTGACTCCCGTAAATATGAACTGCCCATTTGTCAACCAATCGATGAGCACCAAGAGATATTAGATCTTTGTTATATTCCAAAGCGTTATTGCTGTTTTGATTAATAGCTGTAGTTGCCGCATTCACCAAAGCTTTATTCACTCTTTTTGAGTTAAAAAGGTCTCTTGAATACGCAAGCAACTCATAGTAGTTGGAAGGAGATTTGAAGCCCATTACTGCATTTTCCGTCAGAGACTTATCGTTTGGCTCATTCCAAACTTGGACTGCCTTTATCAAATGAGCTTTTTTTACATACTCAAGTAGTGGATCTAACCAATACGTAATAAATGATACCCTTGGATTGTCCTGAATCCAATTTTTCCTGTCACTCATCCATGAAGGTAACCCCGTTGTAACTAAAATTATGTCCACATTTTCTGGTATCTCACTAAGTATCGAATCTAAAAAAGTGAAATTAGGACTAACCTTTGGACTTGGATGTGATTTATCATCCCACCTAAGTAAAACTCTGATCTTTTTAAATTTTAAGTTTTTAGTAACATCATCTGCTTGATTTTTTATTGTTCCAAACCTGCTATCATTAAAAAACGCATTAATACCAAGCTTACTCCGCGGTAACTCCTTTCTTGGAGGATCTTTAAGTACACTCTCAATTTTTTCTTTATCCAAACACGCCCCAAAAACAAGCAGGATCAGAGTAAAAACTAGTAAATGAATACTAGAGCTTAATTTTGTCATTATTATTACCCCCCCAGAGATTTAGTAATTTACTTTTAGTCTAAAAATCACTCAACTTGCGTTGAGGGGCTTTCGCCCTCAGATTCTTCTTCGGTTTCTTTGACTACTGATACTAAGGGATCATCCAGATTCTCCCTATGCTCTATACCTTCAGGAAGTTTAACATCTCCAACATGTAAAGAGTCTCCTACATCGAGATCTGAAACATCAACCAGAATTTCATCTGGAATGTTTAATGGTGAACATTTAACAAGTAATTCGTGTTTCACTATGCTTAATACCCCCCCAGAGTTTTTAACGCCTATTGCGTCTCCTACGAATCTAAGCGGAACTTCTACCTCAATTTTATCAGATTCCAGTACAATTTGTAGATCAAAATGTAGCGGAGTTCGTGTAACGTAGTCCATTTGCACTTCTTTGAC
Organism: uncultured bacterium; assembly: GCA_938038205.1. Taxonomy (GTDB): domain Bacteria; phylum Bdellovibrionota_C; class UBA2361; order JANWWW01; family JANWWW01; genus CALHSA01. The sequence goes on from CALHSA010000002.1 coordinate 8,879, forward strand.
TAAGGCTAATTTTCCGTTTAACTCTTCAATATCAGTTTCAATTTGAAATATTTGGGCGGTGGTGGTTTTTTTAAAAAGATTAATAATATAGTCATTTTTTGCTTGTATTAACCAATTTTGACCATTACGATACGCAATGCCCGGAATGAAATTAGAGCGCCTTAGTCTTCCACAATCTTTGCTACCTGTTAAATTCCTTGCCTGCAGTTTTAACGGAATAAGCTTCATCCTGGGTATTTTAAACTAACCCTGTTACTTTTTTAAATAGTATCTGCTACGGTTTCAGTGTACTCATCACTATGAATTTTTCTTAAGTATATTATTTGAGCAAAACCTATGAATTTTTCAAAATTATGAGACACAAAAATAACCTGATTACTCTTAGATAACTCAAGCAGCATCGATTTGAGAGCCTCAAAAGCATTCCCCGATAAACCTGAGTCTATCTCATCAAAAATTAAAACCTTATCCTTAAAACCTTTCTGACATGCTACAGTTAAAGCTAACAAAAATCTGTTAAACTCTCCACCTGATGCTACCTTTGCTAACGGTTTAGGTTTAATTCCTTTGTTGAAGGTCACATAAATCTGAATATTATCTTTACCATAAATATCAATAGGCTTGGGTATGATATCAAAATACACTATAAAAAATCCAAATCCAAGCTCAGGTAGAATTTTGTTCAACGTTTGAGTTAAATCGTTTGCAAACTTTAATCTTAGAGATGAGATGTGTTTAGCTTCCTCTACAATTGAATGCTCTGTTTGAGATAATTCTAACTTTAAATCATCTAGTTCGCTCCTTTTTCTTTTTATTTCATTCTCTAAATCAGCTTTTAAATTTGAGATATCACTTAAACTAATCTCCTGTCCAAGTATTTTGGTTAAATCTTGTAGCAAGAACCTTAAAGATGCCACATCTTCAGGATTAAGGTTGAACTCTTGCAATGACTTCCTGTTACGAAATAAGTAATTCTCTAATTCATCAGCTGATATTTTAGGAGCTTCGTTATCTAAAATATACAACTTTCTCAAGTGAGTCTTCAGTTCAGCAAGAGAGCTTTCAATCTGATCTAGCAATTCTACTGGAATCATTTTTTTACTAAACTCCAATAATGAATCAAGAGAGGTGTAACCATGTTCAGACAGTAAGGATGCTAAAGCAAGCAAACTTTTATTTTTCTCCAGCATTTCTACAACCATTGCTTTTTTCTTTATGTCTGAGTCATACTCATTAGCTCTTTCAATTAATTCACGTTTTTTTTCAATAAGTGATTTAAGTTTGCACAAATCTATCGAACCAAATTCATCTAAAATCCTTCTTTGCTCTTCTGACTTTACGAGCTTTAGGCCTCCGAATTGTCTTTGATAAACAATGTTCTGATTATACTTATCAAGAATTTCGTTTTTAGTTAGTAATTTAATTTTATTTGTTGTAACTTCATATCTTATTGACTGAATCCTGGAATCAAGTTGAAATTCAATATCAATCGCTCCTGGTTGATCAAAGGGTCCTAAAACGTCTTTTGGTGATTTTGTAAAAGAATTAGTTAAAAAATTAAGAAGTAAAGATTTTCCAGATCCACTCTCCCCGCAAATACATACTAAATTATGCTCTAGCGGTATTCTTACTGATCTAAAAATTAGAATATTCTGTAAAGAAATAGCACGAATTAGCATCTATCGCCAATGTAGCTTCCTACTTAGGTTATTAAAGAAAAAGTTTCTGTCAAGCAAAATTACTGAGTACTTTTTTGAACTCAATTCAACTCTGACACTGTGTTCAGTTTTTAGTGGAATAACAATATGTCCATCAAGGAATAAGCTTACTCTTGGGCGATCCTCAGCTGGCTTAATCTCCACAAAAGTGCCTTCAGGCATAACAATAGGTTTGTGCCCTAAAGAGTGTGAATTAATATGCGTTATTACATATGCGTTTAGCTCAGGATAAATAATTGGACCACCTGCTGCGAGTGAGTATGCTGTACTTCCTGTAGCGGTAGAAACTATGATGCCATCCCCTCTCGAAAAACTGCTTCCTTCATCATTAATATTAATATAAAGCTGAACCATACCCTTGTTCTGAGATCGAAGTAAATATGCATCATTTACCGCAAAAAACTGTCTGATCTTTTTTCCACCCTGTAAACTCACACTTAATAGGTTTCTTCTTGATGTTATAAATTCCCCTTTTAAAATTTTTTTTATGTAAGATTTTAATGAAACAGGAGTAATTTCAGTTAAAAAACCAATCATTCCATCATTCACTCCCATAAACATACTGACTTTGTCATGAAAATTTCTAACTAAACTTACAAAAGTGCCATCTCCGCCTACCGAAATCCCAATGTCAAATTTTTCTTGGGAAGGTAATTTTGTTTTTTTAATATCCTGTAACTTAATAATAGTAACTTTTTGATTTACTAGTAGTTTTTTTAATATATTAATTAGCTCCTCCGCTCGCTTTTTATTTGAGTTGTAGTAGATTAAAAAGTGCATCGAACGTAACCGAAAAGACCAATTAAGGCTAGGATCAAAGAGAAAATTTGAGCATCTGTTAAACCTAAAGCAAAAACAGGATTTGGCCGAATGAATTCTATCAAAAATCTTGATAATCCCATCCAAACAAAAACTTTAGAACAAATTTTTCCTGAGCCCAGATTCTCGTTAGCATATCTAAAGATCATTCCAAAACCCAAAAAACTTAAAAGGCTCTCAAAAACTGGTGTTGGATAAACAGGTGTATAAGTTGGTACTGTACCAGAGGGATAAATCATGCCCAGAAAACTGTCAGTAGCAACCCCATAATCTCCATCTCCGGATAACTGGCATCCTAATCTACCTACCCCATATGCAAAAAGAACAGCTAAAGCTGCTGCGTCTAAAAGATGAGTAACAGGATATTTTTTTATATATATGAGGAAAAGAAAAGTTAATGATCCAGTTATAAAACCTCCATGAAAAACTAGGCCAGATATTCCCTCAAATACATTAAAATTACTAAAAGGGGATTCAGAATAAAAAATCTCGTACCAGATTTTGGAGCCTATTATGCCAACGATAACACTTAGAATGGAAATATTTTCAGCATCTTTAGCTTGTACTACATTTCTAAGTAAACTTTTAAAAATCTCAATTGAACCAAACAATGCAAGAGCTACACAAACTCCAAAAATTGGGATTCCAAAGTCTTTAAATTCCAGTATGTAAATAAACATTTTCTAGGCTACAGAGTAATAAATATCATTAAGTGATAATCTAACGTCAGATACCTTAATAAGATTGGAGTGCCCTGCTTGATAATCCTCTAATTCACACAGCCTTAAAAAATATTCCGTAAATTCTTTCTCAATCTGCTTAGTCTCCCAAGCTCTACAGATAAATAATGCTGAATCGGCTTGGATTAAATACATTATTGCTCTCATATTGTTGGAAATGTATATAACCGTTTCTATAAACTTATTTTTTAAAGCATCAAAAAGTAATATATCGTCTAAATCATCAAACCCCGGTTTATAGGTTATCTCGATTTTCTTGAGGGCCGTTAAGTTTATGCCATTTTGTTGTATGAATAATGCTGCCTTTTGCAAGAAATTTTTCCAGGAAAAATACTCATTTAAATTAGCTGTAGTAAAATTTGCATTGAGTATTTCAAATAGGGATTCGTATATTAAGTCGAATTTTGATTTTGCAATAGATTCTTTAACCACTACAACAAATAAAATTTCTCTTGCAGGATTGGGTTTTAAATTAATCACCCAAGTAACACCATCACCAGGTTGAAAGGGAAACAAGAACCCAGAGTTTGAACTAAAATAATGAGCACCTTCAGTCAAATTAAACAGAATACACTTAACAAGATATTGAGCATCTTTCCCCTCGATAACCCTAGAGCCATCTAAACTAAATTCCTCAATATAACTAAAGCTACCATCAGTATTTTTGTGAACCAGAAATACAAAATATGATACGGGTTTGATATCACTTAGTTTAAGTAATCGATCTAAAAGATCTAAATACATGTTTGTAACTGAATGTATTATAAGTTAGAATCAAAAAGTATGAACAGAAGAAACTTTGTTTCATTATTAGGTTTTTCAGGTCTGGTATATTCCGGTTTAAATCTTCGATCTGAACCTAAAGTTGCTCTTGATGAGAATGATCCAACGGCAAAGGCTCTAGGCTATCATGAGGATCATTTAAAGGTAGATAAAAGCAAGTGGCCAAAAAAAGCGGAAGATAAAGAGGGAAAACAAATTTGTAAAACCTGTATTCTTTGGGTTAAAGGTAACTTAAAAGCCGAAGGCAAAGATGGTGAGTGGGGAGTTTGCAGTATTTTTCCTAAGGGCTTGGTAGCTGCAAACGGTTGGTGTAACTCTTGGGCACCAAAACAACCTGCTTAATAAGACACCGGGCTTGTTTTAGACAAAAATAGCGTCTTTTAACAGATGAGCTTTGCTCTCAAATTCATTACAGTATTCCATAGATTTAATTAACTAACTCTGAATATGACATATTTAATATCCTGGCTTTTCCTAAATAAACATTTTTAAATTTAAGGTATGATTAAAAAGTTATCGTCCTATGTAAAAAACTAGGTATAACTTTTTTATTTAAGTATGATCTTGCCAAAATTAGGAGTAAAATATAGGCCTCGAGTATCAGCTTTATAAAAATTCAGAATCTCTAAGGAATAGATTTAATCGAGGAATAGATTATCTAGGATTACTGGTAAAGGGCTAACAACGAAAGCACAATTAAAAGCCAAATAAAGAACATAGTAAAAGCTTATTATTTTTTAATTTAATCCTTGGTTTAAACGAACTTTAAGCAAAAACTCTTTAAACCAAAAGTCTAAATTTGATGGTTTTTTAAAACAAATTAAGTGAATACCAATAGAATCATGATATAAATATTGACCAAACAAACTCATAAAAATTACTCACAGTTTTCTTTTATCCAAGGATCGGTTGTACAACTTTAAAAGTGAGTGAATTTAACATCATCTTAAATAATAGTTTTACAAATCTCAAAAGTGAAATATAAATTTTAAAACTCCCTAAATGGATGTTAATAAAATTACGGCCTTATTTATAAAATCAAAAGTTTTGCACGGATGCAAATATCTTTTTTTTATAACATTAGAGAATTCATTTTATAAAAGATACAGATATCATTTTAATTAAAAGTGTAAAAAAAGAATTATCTAGTAAAAATACAAATGTTCAATTTACAGTGATAGGAGGACTCCTGATAAAAAAACCGTAACAAATTTTTAAGCTAGTTTTTAAAGAAAAAATCCGTGCACAACCAACCGTTTGAGCTTTAATTTTACAAAGCTCCCCGGGACGGATTCGAACCGCCGACCAAGTGGTTAACAGCCACCCGCTCTACCTGCTGAGCTACCGGGGAATTTAAGTAGCCTTGGCTTCTATTATATAAATATAAATAAATCACAGCAACTTACAGATGTAATTGAGGAAGCACAGATTAAGAGTTTATAAAAAAAAGATAACTGAAATTTTTAGGAGAAATTTTGGTACAAGATCCTGAAATTAACAAGCCTAATGAGAGAAAAAATTATTTTAATGACGAATTATAATTATCCTTTAATTGCAATTTAGTGAAAATTAAACTCAGGATTGGTTAATTATTTAAACTATAATCTCTGCCTGAAGGCTAACCATAAATTACAAATAAAAATACAAATTAAATTTTGATCTGAAACTTACGTGTATTTCATGGTAATTCTAAATCTAAAGGAATATCTTTAAAAAGTATCGTTAAAATTTTTTAATGTCTTTTTATGAGAGTACAAAAAGCTTTTTAAGATAGGCGTATAGCTAAGAAGAAAACTAAAGCTTTGTTAACCATTTAACTAAAATTACTCAATAGTTTAGCAAATCTAAAAGCCAAAAATTAAAGTTAAGCAGACATGTAGTCCTCTAAATCTGAGGTAGGGACAACAGTTTCAATATAATCATCTTTTATAGATATCGATACGTCCCTATACTCCCTTAGACCAGTACCTGCTGGTATAGGTCTTCCCAGGATAACATTCTCTTTAAGTCCTTCCAAATAATCTATTTTTCCATTACAAGCTGCATCTGTTAAAACTCTTGGAGTTTCTTGGAAGCTAGCAGCTGAGATGAATGAGGTATCGAAAGCCAATGCTGCTCGAGTGATACCCATCAATACCTGTTTATAAACTATTGGTTTTTTCTTCTGTGCTATTAATTTTTGATTTAAGTCCTCTACGGTAGTTAACAGAACAACATCACCAGCGATGAGATTAGAATCACCTGGATCCTCGATTCTAACTCTCCTTAACATCTGTCGAACGATTATTTCAAAGTGCTTATCATTTATAGAAACTCCTTGTAGTCTATAGACCTCCTTAATTTTTTCAACTAAATATGAGGCTACAGCTTTAAGTCCTAGAATATCCAAGATATCGTGAGGATTTGGAACACCATCTGTAAGTTGCTCACCTGCAACAACTCTATCGCCTTTTTGAACAATAACTTGCTTTCCTTTCTGAACAAGATACTCTCGCTTAGTATTCTCATCCTTGGTAACAACAATAAATCTTCTACCTCTAGCATCTTCATACGTATCAACAACTCCGTCAATATCACTAAGAATTGCTGTTTCCTTTGGTTTTCTAGCCTCAAACAATTCAACAACTCTTGGCAAACCTCCAGTAATATCCCCGGACTTCATAACCTTCTTTGGTCTTTTAGCAAGCATATCTCCCGCATCTACTCTTGTACCATTCTCCGCAACTAAAATTGAGCCAAATGGTAAATTATAGATTCTAATTTCTCCCTGATCGCTCCTCACCATAATTCGAGGCCTTAAATCCTGAGCTTTTGATTTAGATGGAACTACTTCTTTCTCAACCAAACCGGTTCTCTCATCAGTTCTCTCTTGTATAGTTAATTCATTTAGATCGACCCACTCTACGACTCCCTCAAGTTCACATAAAATTGGATTTATAAATGGATCCCATTCAGCCAACAAGGTTCCCGGCTTGACTCTTTCACCCTCTGAAACTTTTAATATTGCTCCATATACTATCTGAAACTTTTCTCTATCAACACCATCTTTTGGATCATGAATAATTAAGCTTCCCTTCCTGCTCATTACAACCATACTCCCATCTTTCTTCTTAACAAATCGAATCCCGTCAAATTTCACTATTCCAGCAAATTTACACACATGACTTGATTGCTCAACTTTACCAACCGCAGCACCGCCAATATGAAATGTTCTCATTGTTAGCTGTGTACCAGGCTCGCCTATCGATTGAGCAGCTATTACACCTACAGCTTCACCAATATTAACAAGGTGTCCCCTTGCCAAATCCCTACCATAGCACATTGCACAGACACCTTTCCGACTCTCACAAACCAAAACCGATCTAATTCTGACAGAATCGATTCCCGAATCAGATATTTTTTGCGCAATATCTTCCGTTATCTCCTGATTTTTTGATACTAATTTTTCGCCAGTTACTGGATCAAAAATGTCCTCAGCTGATACCCTTCCAATAATACGATCGTAAAGAGGCTCTATCTCCTCCCCAGCATCAACTATTGCACTAACGGTAATGTAATCTGATGTACCACAGTCATGTTCGGTTACCATCACATCATGCGAAACATCAACCAATCTTCTGGTTAAATATCCTGCGTTAGCAGTTTTTAGTGCTGTGTCAGCTAATCCTTTTCGAGCACCATGAGTTGATAAGAAATACTCTAAATTGTTTAGTCCTTCTCTAAAATTAGATAATATAGGCTGCTCAATGATACTACCATCAGGTTTTGCCATCAAGCCTCTCATTCCTGAAAGTTGTTTTAATTGTTGTACACTTCCTCTAGCACCAGAATCCGCCATTATGTAAACTGGATTAAATGAGGACCCCATTACCCTCTCACCTGTTTTTTCATTTTGAAATTCCTGAGTAGATACCGCCTGCATTAATACCTCTGCAACTCTCTCACTGACATCAGACCATACATCTAAAATTTTGCTGTATCTTTCTCCCGCAGTTATTAAACCCTCCTGATACTGAAGCTCAATGTTCTTAACTTTCTGAGATGCCTCATCTATTAGCTCTTGTTTATTTTCCGGAATTACAAGATCTTTAACCCCCATAGATATTGCTCCAATCGTGGAGAAATAGAATCCTAAATCCTTTAGCCTATCAGCTAAAATGACACATGCTTTGGCGCCAAAATTTAAAAAGCAATAGTCAAGAAGTTTTGCAAGATCTTTCTTCTTTAAAACTGAATTAAACTTAGAAAAGGGTAGAATTTTTGGTAAAAATGAGTACAAAACAGCCCTTCCAACCGTGGTGTTGTAAATTTTTCCATCAATGCTACAACTAATTGGAGCTTGAAGGTGTACTTCACCTAACTCCCATGCAAGTCGAACCTCATCTTCACTCGAAAATAATCTACCATGACCTTTAGCAAAAGGCCTTTCTCGAGTAACATAATATAAACCTAAAACAATATCCTGAGTTGGAGTGATTATACTTTTTCCATGAGCAGGAGATAGAATATTATTGGTGGACATTATAAGAGTTCTGTTTTCAACTATCGATTCAATTGAGATTGGAACGTGAACAGCCATTTGATCTCCATCAAAATCCGCATTGTAAGCGAAGCAGACGAGTGGGTGTAATCTGATAGCTTTACTTTCAGTTAACAAAGGTTCAAAAGCTTGAATACCAAGTCTATGTAATGTCGGAGCTCGATTTAACATAACTGGATGCTCTTTTATTACCTCATCCAAAATATCCCAAACTATTGGCTTTTCCTTTTCAACTAACCTCTTTGCACTTTTTATAGTTGTTACAAAACCTTTTTGTTCAAGTTTCTGATAAATAAAAGGTTTAAAAAGCTCAAGAGCCATCTGTTTCGGTATACCACACTGATGCATTCTTAATTCAGGACCAACAACGATAACCGAACGACCAGAGTAGTCTACTCTTTTTCCTAAAAGATTCTGTCTGAATCTACCAGTTTTTCCTTTTAACATATCACTGAGGCTTTTAAGGGGTCTCTTGTTAGTGCCAGTAACCGGCTTAGCTCTCTTGGAGTTATCAAATAACGCATCGACCGCTTCCTGCAACATTCTTTTTTCATTACGAAGTATTATCTCTGGAGCATTTAGCTCAATAAGCCTCTTTAATCTGTTGTTTCTATTAAGAATTCTTCTGTACAAATCATTTAAATCACTTGTAGCAAATCTACCCCCTTCAAGAGGAACTAAAGGACGAAGATCAGGAGGTAAAACTGGTATTCTTGTTAAAATCATCCATTCTGGCTTATTACCACTCTCAAGTAACCCTGTTAAAATTTTTAGCCGCTTCGCTAATCTTTTCTTCTTTCCATCAGAAGTGGTTGAGTTGTACTCTTTCTTTAGTCTTTTTACTAGAGCTTCAAAATCAATAAGCTTAAGCGCCTCTAATATCCCCTCGGCACCAGTAGCAACCTTAAATTGGTTACCATATTCGTTCAAAGCATCCAAATACTCTTTTTCGCCTAAAATTTCACAGAAAGTTAAATCTGTCTTTCCTGGATCAATTACAATGTATGACTCATAATAAATTACTTTCTCTAGATCTTTTACCGACATATCAAGAACAGCACCCAAACGACTCGGAAGCACTCGAAACATCCAAATATGTGCAACCGGTGCGGCTAATTCAATGTGCCCTAACCTTTCTCTTCTAACTTTTGATTGTGTAACTTCTACACCACATTTTTCACAAACAACTCCTCTATGTCGAAGTCGCTTATATTTTCCACACAAGCACTCGTAATCCTTAACTGGTCCAAATATTTTTGCGCAAAACAAACCGTCTTTCTCAGGTTTCAATGTTCTATAGTTTATAGTCTCAGGTTTTAAAACCTCCCCATGAGACCACTCTAGTATTTTATCCGGGCTGGCAAGGCCAAGTTTTACAGCCGAAAAACTTGCAAAGCTTTTAGGCTTCTCAAATACACCAAAAAGTTCTTCCATAACTAAAATTTATTGATCAGCAATAAGCTGAACATCTAAAGCTAAGCTTTGGAGCTCTTTTATTGTAACATTAAAAGATTCTGGTGTACCAGGTTCGAGAACATTAACACCTTTTACGATATTTTCATACATCCTGGTTCTACCTGTCACATCGTCACTCTTGACAGTTAAAAACTCTTGAAGTGTAAACGCCGCTCCATATGCTTCTAAAGCCCATACTTCCATCTCACCTAACCTTTGTCCTCCCATTTGGCTCTTTCCACCAAGAGGTTGCTGCGTAACCAAACTATACGGACCAATACTTCTAGCATGAATCTTATCCTCAACCATATGATGTAGTTTTAATACATACATCACCCCAACAGTCACTTGCTCCTCAAATTTTTGCCCGGTTCTCCCGTCATATAAATCTACTTTACCACCCGGTTGTAATTTCAACCATTTAAAGATTTTATCAATCTCAGCTTCTTTAGCAGGATCAAAACTGGCTGTAATGAATTTAGGACCAGAGCTTTCTTTAAGCGCAAGTTTTAACAAATCTGAATTGTTTAATTTTTCAATCAACCGTTTACTTTCTTCGTCGTCATAAATGAACATTAGAATGTTTCTAAGCTTTGAAATAACCTCATCCTTTGTATTTTGGTTAGTAGGTATTTCTTTACCAGTAGATAGGTCAATAACTTTACTGAGCTCGCTTTTGATTAATTCGGCTAATTTAAAACTAGCTAGTCCTAAATATGCCTCAAGAAGCTGCCCAATATTCATTCTTGATGGTACTCCAAGCGGATTTAATACCATATCAACTGGGGTTCCATCTTCAAGAAAAGGCATATCTTCTTCTGGAACAATCTTAGATACAACACCTTTATTTCCATGCCTGCCAGCGAACTTATCACCTGGCTGAATTTTTCTCTTCGAGGCAACATAAACTTTAACCATTTTTACTATTCCTGCAGGTAATTCATCTCCTTCTTTGACCCTTTTTATCTTCTCATTGTAAACAGCTTTTCTAGCAGAAACTAATTTACTCGCTCCAGTTACTAAATCAAAAACTCTTCTGTTAATATTCTCATCCCCAAAGTTCAAATCCGCTATTGATTCAAATGGAATTGATTTTAGTTCTTTTTCACTCAAACACTGACCTTTCTGAAAAACTACCTTACCTTTCGTAAACTGAGAACTAATTGGCTTGTTTGAAATTAAACTGGCTATTTCTTTGATGGCACCATCCCTTATACTTTCAATCTCCTCTTTGAGGTCATTCTCCAACCTTTCAATCTCCCTTTTCTCTATTAATTTCGCTCTCTCATCCTTTGCAACACCTCTTCTGGTATAAATTTGAGTATCAATAACAACCCCATGAACACCAGGTGGAACTCTTAATGATGAATCCTTAAATTCTCCCGCTTTTTCACCAAAAATCGCTCTTAAGAGTTTTTCCTCCGGAGTAAGCTGACTTTCACCTTTTGGGGTTACTTTTCCTACCAAAATATCCCCAGGTTTTACAAAAGTACCAATCGAGATTATCCCTGTCTCATCAAGGTTAGCTAGAGCTTCTTCCCCAATGTTCGGTATATCCCTAGTTATCTCCTCTCTACCAAGCTTGGTGTCACGAGCAAGGCACTCAAACTCTTCAATGTGAATTGATGTAAAAATATCATGTTTAAGGAGTCTCTCTGAGACCAAGATGGAGTCTTCAAAATTGTAACCATGCCAGGGCATGAATGCTATTAAAATATTCTGACCTAAAGCTAACTCTCCATTATCTGAATTAAAGCTATCAGCTATAACCTGCCCAGCTTTTACAACTTCACCCTGACTAACCCTTGGTCTAAAATTTATACAAGTATCCTGATTTGTTCTTTTAAATTTTTTCAAATGATAAATGTCAATCCCTACATCATCATCTCGACCTGATTTTTTATCAGCTCTAATTGTTATCCTGCTTGAATCAACATAAATTACTTTACCTCCACGTTTGGCAACTAAACAGCTCCTCGATTGTTTGCCAATCTCTAATTCGATACCAGTGCCTACGATAGGAGCTTGCGGCTTAATACACGGCACACCTTGTCTTTGCATGTTAGAACCCATCAGAGCCCTATTAGCATCATCATGCTCAAGAAATGGTATTAATCCTGCCGATATTGAAATAATCTGTTTAGGACTTACATCAATTTTAGTAATCTCCATAGGTGATACCATTTTATACTCTCCCCCACTTCGAACTTGTATCAATGACCCGATAAAAGAATTTTTGTTAGGATCATAACTGCTCGCCGGCGCTATAATCTCTGAGTACTCCTCTAAAGCTGTTAGGTAAACAACTTTGTCAGTTACCTTACCTTTTTCAACAACACGGTATGGGGTTTGAATAAAACCAAGTTCATTCACCGTTGCGTACATACTTGGAGACACTATCAACCCAATATTTTGACCTTCTGGAGTTTCAATAGGACAAATTCTTCCATAATGGCTCGGATGAACATCTCTGACCTCAAATCCAGCTCTATCTCTTGTCAAACCTCCCGGTCCTAAAGCTGATAATCTCCTTTTGTGTGTAATCTCTGTTAAAGTATTAGTTTGATCTAGAAATTGACATAACTGACCAGTCGCAAAGAACTCTTTTAGAACGTTAGATACCGGCTTGAAATTCACCAATTCTTGCGGGACCGCAACCTCTAAGTCCTGCGATGTCATTTTTTCCCTAATTGCTCTCTCCAATCTTACTACAGCTATCCTGAAATGGTTCTCTACAAGCTCTCCAACAGACCTAACCCTTCTGTTGCCTAGATGATCAATATCATCTACGGTGTAGGTTACAGTATCAACAGCAGCCTTTAAGTGTAGTAAATAATTAAAAGTTTCAATGATATCTTCAGGCAACAAACATCCATCCTTTCTAGTAGGAGAAACCAGATTTCTGGATATATACAACTTGTGATTCAATTTAAAAATTCCTATGTCTGATAAATCGTACCTTTCTGGCGAGAAAAATAAATTCTTGAAAGTATTAACAGCTGTCTCTAACCTAGCTGGATCGCCAGGCCTGATTTTTTTATATATTTCGATATACGATTCTTCCTGAGCTTTGTTGGTAACCCAAGCCCAAATATTATCTGGGTCCGGATCCATTCGATCAGTTAGTAGGGTCTTTATTAAACCCTCTCCTAAATATAAATCATCTGTATAAAGAACCCTAACAGTTTTAACGTTTAAGTTTGCTAGTTTCGAAATTAAGCCCTCCGTTACAATCTCACCTTTTGAATTCGTTTCATCAACAGTTATTTGAGTCCCTGCCCAACAAATCACAGTAAGTGAATTGAAAATTTCAGCACACTGAGATTCTGTTAAACCTTTTGCTAGTAAATTCTTCGATATTTCTCTTAAATTTGATAAACCAACAATTACTTGATTCTTTTCGAATATAACCTCTTTTGTCTTTGGATTTATGATATTCTCTTTAGCATAAAAATAACTATCAGCTATGTAACAAGATTTAAGATAAGAGGGATCTAAACTAACCTCCTTGATTTTATACTCAGCTAATCGACGTAAAATTGCCCTTGTAAAACGTTGACCCTTTTTTACAAACACTTTGTCATCAATCTTAACGTCTGAAAAAGCTCTCTGACCCTCTAGCTGAGATAAATTAAAATCTCTAAAATACTGACCCTTTTCATATCTAACAGAGAAAGTAGGGTAAAAACGATTAATGATTTGCTCACGATCTAAACCTAAAGCTCTTAAAATAAGGGTTGCATTAAATTTTCTTTTCTTATCAATTCTTGCATAAAGTATGTCCTTGTAGTCAAATTCTAAATCTAGCCAACTACCTCTATAAGGTATTATTCTGGCTGAAAATAAAAGTTTACCAGAGCTATGAGTCTTACCAGAATCATGACCAAAAAACACCCCAGGAGATCTGTGCAACTGACTAACAACAACTTTCTCAGTTCCATTAATAATAAATGTTCCTTCTTCCGTCATTAATGGTATTTCACCGAAATAAACCTTATCCTCCTTTAATGCAGTAAGAGTTCTCTTCCCAGTCTCTGGATCAATATCCCACAGGATTAGATTTAATATCACCCTTAATGATGCAACATAACTCATTCCCCTTGATTTGCACTCTTGAACATCATATTTAGGAGGCTCAATTTCATAAGACACAAACTCTAAGATAGCCTGATTATTTGGATCCTTGATTGGAAATACGCTCTTAAGAACTCTTTGAAGGCCAATATCCTGCCGTTCCGAAGGAGGTACATTGGCTTGCAAAAATTCTTGATAGCTCCTTTTCTGTACCTCCATTAAATCAGGTAGGGATAAATAATCTGTTCCCTTACCGAAAGTCTTTCTCAAAACAAGATTATCTACTCGCATACTAATTAAAATCTCTAAATATAAAATTAGTATGTTCTGAAACAGATTTGGTTTTTAAAAATCCAACGCCTAAACTACTAGAATGTATATTTTGTTGCAAACAACCTTCAAAAATCACCGAAAGTGTAAAAATGAATATAACTAAAATCGCAAACTCAGAAGATACTCCAGAAGTAGCTTTTAAAAAATATGTTGATCTGATTGCTGAGTCAATAAACCAGCCTAAATCCAGCGATTCAATTACATGAAACATTTTTTGATAACTCCTCCCAATCTAAATTCACATTCGCTCTTTTTCGAAGCATAGAAACGAGACAAATTAAATACCGCTAACACATCCAACTTTTTTTTTGTAGAGTAGAAAAAATTATCTCTCAAATATGGTGAGTGCATTTTATAATAAGTTCAAAATAATTTCAATAACGAAATAGTACGTTTGCTCCAAAAATCTTAAAATTGCATTTAAAAATTTCTGCTACTTTATTGATACCTTAGCACCGGCTTCTTCAAATTTCTTTTTTATTTCTTCTGCTTCCTGTTTCGAAATACCTTCCTTAATCGGCTTTGGTGTGGATTCCACTAAATCTTTAGCTTCTTTCAAACCTAAAGTTGTGACCTCTCTCAGGACTTTAATTACCTTGATTTTTTCAGCTCCAGGATCTTCTAAAATAACATCAAATTCAGTTTTCTCTTCTGCTTGCGAGCTTGCTGGTTGCCCAACTGGCATTGCTGGCATCATACCCATAACAGGTGCAGCTTGAATTCCTAACTCTTCCTCCAGTCTTTTTACTAGAGCTGCCGCTTGGGCTAAGGTTAAATTCTTGATAGTATTAACTAATTGCTCTTCGTTATAAGATTCCATACCTTGGTATTATATAAGTTTGATTTATCCCTGTAAAGCACAACCTAAGAGATTTTAAGTGAAAAAACAACCTTTGACCCTGAGTATCTCCAAGAGGGTTTTAACCTATTTGTCACAAGTCTATTGATGTCATCTTCTAGCGCCTGCAAAAATCTATCAATTACATCCGAAATTGCCTTAAAATACGTCGTTTCACTTAATTCCATCTGAAAATCCATTTTTTTGTAACCTGAAAAAATTAATACTGAGGTGTTATCGTCAACTCTGGAAAAACACTCAATTTCAACCTTACTTATAGCACCTAGAATTGTACAAAGCTTTAATAATGCCAGGAAACATATAGCAGGCAAATCCTTACTTTCATAAGTAAGCTCTACATCGTTAAACTCTCCAAAAATTATCTCAGTTTCTCTGGGTAAAAGTTTGTCTAGTTCAAAAATGATATGATCCAAGGCAGCTCTAATGCTTTTAAATATTAAAGTGCCAGCTTCAATCCTCGTTTTAATATACGAAATAGCACAGTTTACTACACTCTCAAAATGAGATACCTGCTCGGTTGCTGTTCCAAGATTAGATAGGAAGAATAAAAGATAATTATTATTTAAAAAAGATAGTTTCTTAAGCACCCCAAACCCAACAAAATTTAAAAAATCAATCATATTAACTTTATCAATCTCATATTTGGCGACTAGATTTTGAATAATTAGGGTAAAATTTGGCACATCAATCTTACTGTACTTTAAAAGGAGCTTATTGATATATAGGGGTTTATAGTCCTCCGAGAGAACTAATGATGCGACCGGTATAATATCGACTAAGGATTTTATCGATTTTAAGATTATTTCTTTGGAAACAGTAAGGACGTTAAAATCCGAGTCGTAAAAAATTTGCTGAGCCCCAATTTTTGAAGCTAAATTTGAAATGAAAGGATCATTTGAAGGTACTACAAAAAAAACACTCATTCCCTCTACTTCAGTTGCTTTCTTAAATTCCTCTAATGAATCAACTCCCGAGGCTAATAGATGGGGTATTAAAGTTAAGTTCTGACCTAACTGTTCAAAATGAAATCTTCTCTCAACTTTTGCTTCCTTAGGAAACCTTATACTCAGTTGATTCCAAGTTTTATCTGGTTCAAGTAAAAGTATGAGCATGATATACTTAGTCTAATTTTTAAATGTGTTTCTCGAAACCCTTTTTAGTTTTTGTGTTAACTGGACCCTCCGGAGCTGGTAAAACAACCATACTTAATGAAATTTTGTCAAATTATCCCCATGTGTTTAAAAGAATAGTTACATATACAACAAGACCTCCGAGAGATGGAGAAGTAAATGGAAAGGACTATCATTTTGTATCATTTGAAGAATTTAAAAATCTTAACGAACAAAACTTTTTTATAGAGGTAGATTTTTACTCTGGTAATTACTACGGTATCCCACGCATTAGATTTGAACCTAGTTCATACAACATAATTGCAATCAATTTTAATGGAGTGAAAAATCTTAAAAGATGTTACGGAAAGTCGGTAATATCGATTGCTTTGCTAGCTGATAAAGGTGAATTAGCCCAAAGACTTATGGCACGGAAAGGAGAAGATGTTGAAAAGAGATTAAAAAACTTAGAAAAAGAATTTGAAAAATTACTAAAATTCGGAGATAAGTATATTGATTATTTTGTTAACAATGAAACAATTGAAACTTGCACAAAAAAAATTGAGAAAATATTAGATATTCATTTACGATTATGAACTTTAACTTAATATTTTTAGTCATACTATCAACGGTAATACTAGGATGCAGCACAAAGGTTGTTGGTTCTAGTAAAACTCAAAAAGAGAAAAAATTGGTAACTGTAGCTGAAGTGTTGGGAGGTGAGTCTAAAAATATAATTGTCATTGAAAGAAACTTATCATCAAAAGAGCTACAGAGTATAGTTTCTCATCCGGAAATCACTAGTATTCGACTAATTCGGTTAACTAGGCCAGCTGGTATTGAGCTTTTACCAGAGTACAGGCTTTTAGATATTACTAAAGACGGACCTTATGCCAAACTAGGCTTTGAACCAGGAGACATAATAATAGGGTGTCATGGATTTATCCTTGATTCACCTATTCAGTTTTTTAGGTACGTAAAGAGTCTTCACCTGCTAGATAACCCTTCTTTTGACCTGATTCGAAGAAATAAACACCTTAAAATTCAAATTGTTAAATTACCTGACGATACCTAACCTCTTGAAATGGTTTATCGTTTAAAACGCTCTCAATCTCTTCAGTCATACTTTTAAAACCAAAAACCCAAATATATTGCCCTTTATTGGATCCTGAGAGAACTTGAGCCACCAGTCCATCTAAATTGTTAATCTTCCTTAAATAAACACTTTCACCATCGGTGGCTAAAACTAAAGATAATAAATCAGAGTGTTTTTTGATTCTTTTTTGTATCAAATCACACGCTTCTTTAAACCTTTTAATCTGTAAACCCTCTTTTTTAAGTTTTATTAACCAATACAATAATACGAGATCTTTGAAGCTAAATTTTTTCCTACCTCTATACATGCCGCGACCTGAGGGTGTGATAATTCTGTTTTTTACATAATAATTCAGTAAAGGGAGATTAATTTTCGAACTCGAGCCCAAAAGTTTAGTTAATAAATTACAAACTTCTACTGCTGTAAATTCTTGAAATATTTTATCTTTATGATCTGCAATCGGCTCACGGCTCACTGTTAAAAAGTGTAGCACTTGGCTCTATTTTTGGCAACAGACATAAAAGAATAGGTACATAAGCATTAGATCTAACTCCATAAACCGCCTCCTTTCCTTTGTACCACAATGAAACCGAATCTCCACCATCCAAAAGTGCACTAAACTCGCATGTTTTTTTCTCAAAAATTTTCTCCAAATTCGAACGGGCAAATGATGAAAAAAAACTAATTAAGCTGAATTTTTTCTTGGTTTCTGCACAGATAAATGACATGGAATTCACAAACCAGTTGAGTCTAAGCTCTCTTGGTGTTTGAAACACTATACTAGTTTGAATAGCCTCTAAGACATTTGGAGGGAGTTTGTCTCCAACCTTGAAATTCTCGAACCCATTCTGGGTTACACAAACAATATTGGTTATGCTTCCTCTGGAATAATGAATAGGGTTCGAAATTTTTCCTCTCGTAATGATTAGACCAAGAGGTTCACTATCCGATGTATAAAAAGATCCATTAATACAGCCATAAACAGGATAATTTTGTACGTATTTTTTGACATTCAGCATCTCTCTTCTTTGATTTCTTGAATCAATAATTCGTACCAACACCTCTTCAAGATCAGATTTAAGCGCAGAATACTTCAGGAAAGAAACCGGAGCTACAAAAAAGGTGAATGTTTCCCCGATATACTGAGTTGAATAGAACACTTGAAAGGAGCTAAAACTAACAAGCCCAGAAGATATTAAACCGATAACAATCCCTAAAATGGCCAGTAGCCCTGATCTAAAAAACACCAGTAATTTATTGAATATATTTTAAAAAAAGCTGACCGTCAAATCAGACGGTCAGCTATGGCGCTGTGGTATGTTATTTAGATTTTTTGCTTCAAATTTAGGATGCTAAAAACTGAGACTTTATTGAGTCTGAAGTTATCAAAAGAATAAATGACTAATTTTTCTTCGATTAAAGAGCTGGTCGATATTGAAAGTAGGATTGAGCATATCGAAAATCTAGCGCTCTGGATTGCAAGAGAAACATCTCATTTAGATCAGCCTGTAAGTCAAACAAGTGCACTTATATCTGTCGTTTGTGAGGATTTAAGGGAGAAAATAATCGAACTGGTTAAACGCCTTGAAAATCAGATAAAGGAATTCGAAAAAATTATTCAATAATGATAGCTGGTGAGGATTTAATAAGATTAACAAGTGAGACTGCTAGTGCTA
Source organism: uncultured bacterium (assembly GCA_938038205.1). Lineage (GTDB taxonomy): Bacteria > Bdellovibrionota_C > UBA2361 > JANWWW01 > JANWWW01 > CALHSA01. The sequence continues at coordinate 28,081 of CALHSA010000002.1, forward strand.
AATCATTTAAAGTTTTCTGTGTTTTAAGCCGAGTTAGTCTTTCATGTTGTAAAAGTACTGTTTGAAGGTCAGAAAGTCCCTCCTCATATCTTTTGAGAGAAACTTCAAACATTTCTTCAGCTAAATTAATCGCATTTTTTAAAAGATCTTTCCTGAGCTTAGCTAATTCAAAAACTTGAAAAGCCCAAATAATCTCCGCAAGAGCCTCCTTGATGTTATGTTGTAATTGATGTAATTCTGCATTCTTCAACTTATCCAGGCTTCTAGCCTTAAATATGATTGAAGGTAAATCAAGTACTGGCTGGGATAATGCAAAAGAGATAACTCCGGGGGCACTTATAGGAAATAATCCAGCGAAAGACCCTCCAATTTTTAAAAAAGATCCACTAATTGAAATTCTCGGCATAAACTCTGCTAAAGAAGAATCATAAGCTTTTAAAGCAGCTTTAAATCGATTCCACGCTGAGATTATATCTGGCCTACTTTTAATGGCATCAACAAAATTACAACTAATTTTCACTTGATCATTTACTATTACCTCATCGTACAAATCAAAATGAACCTGGTTCCCAAAAAATGAATGAATAGTTCTTAAGGAATTTAAGATCTCCAAATTTACTTTTCCAAGATTATCAAGGCATAAAAGGTAATCTATTCTTGCGCTAAAATTTTGATCTTTTGTCTCTAAGCCAGCTTCAAACCGTTTATTTGCGATTTCTGCAATTTTCTGTAGTGAATTACAACCTTGGTGGAGAATTTTTACTTGTTCACTCGAATAATAATAACTCAAATAGGATACGGCTAAGATTGATTTAATACTTCTATTTAAATACTCCAAATCACTTTTCGCCGATTCAAACTTAAAGTATGAACTAGCATAGATATTCCTTATAACTCCAAAAACGTCTAAATTCCAAACAAACGATTTTGACAAATTAAACGATTTATCAAAATTTTGTACGCTAAAATCAATTTCACTTTTAGGGAATAAATTCAAAACAGTTTGATTAACTTCAGAAAGTAAGGCTTCTACTTTTAACTTTAATGAATTAAACAGATCTGTATCATTTGATTTCTCAAGTAAAAATCTCAAATTATTTGATTGTATTAAGGCACTTAACTTAACCTCAAAATCGTTACTCAAGTTATAAACTGGTTTACTCTGCTTGACGGAACAGGATGAGAGAAAAAAAAGAGATATGATGATACTTATCCAAGTCATGCTAGATTAAAAGATTCACAAACTAATTCTTTGGGTGTTGCAGGATTCGAACCTACGACCTCCAGCTTGTAAGGCTGGCGCTCTAACCAACTGAGCTAAACACCCTTTTTATTAAAAAATCTAGCTAAAATGATAGCAGAAAAAATAACATCGAAAAAACTATCTTAGCAGTATAGATTTAGATAATCTCAATTTTTCACCTGAAATAAAGCTCCATTTTTTTAACACTGAAGCTTTTTGGAAGCAACTGAGAAAGATTCGTTTCCTGGTTCTCGGATGTAATATCGAAATCATGACTGAGCTTAAAAATACTCCGCTTGAATCCTTTAAAAGTGGATACCCTGCTTTCGATAAATGTCGTTTAATTTGATGAAATCTCCCTGATGAAATTACAATTTTTATTAAAGACAAATTGTTTAACCTACGAAGGGGCCAAACATAGGTTTCTGCTTTTTTTAAAATTTGCCCAGATTTTAAAGGAGTTGCAATTCTTAGTGGCTTTACTATCTTTCCGTTAACTACCCCAACATAAAATTTTTCGACCTTTCCTTCTTTAAAATTATTTACAAGTTTATTAGCTGTGTAATTATCTAACGCAAAGATTACAACTCCATCAACATCCTTATCAAGGCGATGAACAGGAAAAACCCTTTGATTTACTAACTTTGAGACTCCAGACACTAAATTAATATTCTCTGTATGAAAATCTAAACCTTTAGGCTTGTAAACCGCTAAAATGTAATTATCCTTATAAATTAAGTTAATTTTTTTATATGTATCGTTACTTTCTTGCATTAGAATTTGACAATAATACACAAACAAAGCTAAGTGAAATATCAAATAAGATATTTGAACAATTTCTCCCAGTTACCAACATAAAGCCAGTAAAAAAAAACAACTTTCATATTACTGTAAAATATTACGGCTTTTTAAATGCAATTAACCCGGTACTCGAAAGCATTCAACGGTTAATACCCGCTGATATTAACCACTATAAGTTTATTATCTCGTCTGTTAAATGCTTTTTGAAAAAAAGAGAGAGTGTAATTTGGCTTGATGGAGATTACTCAACACTTAAAACAGATTTTTACGTTATAAATCCCGATTTAATCCCTCATATCACTATAGCTCGAGTTAAACAGTTGATACCTTTAAACATATCACTGGATATCCCACTTGAAATCTCACCATCGTCATTAAGCCTTTTACGAAGTAAACTAACCCCAGCAGGACCTGTTTATGAACAAGTTACCTTACTAAAAACTTTTTTATCTACTCAAAAGTAAAATTGGTCTCTATCTCAATGTAAGATTTAACAGTCCTTTTCAAAGGACACATCTCAGCAGCTCGTAAAATATCTTCCTTACGAGATTCAAATCTTTTTGGAAGATAAAAATTAATGTACACTTTTTTTACAGTTTCATCTCCAGCTTTCTCATACCACGTCTCAAATCTTATACCTTCAGCTGAGTCTTCTAATTTACCCTCAATAAACATTGCTATTACAGAGGCTTTGCAAACACCAATGGAGAACGCGAATAAATCTCTTGGTGAGGGATACTCTTCTAACCCTCCATACGCTTTATCCAAATCACAGTAACTTAATACTTGCCCATTACATTTATACAAAGATCTTTTATTCTTACCTACTTCTCCTGTTAACTTTTTCATAAATGTGAATTATACCTAAGTCACCTCAAACTTTACAACATAGCCTACTTTACTCAAATCGAGTTTTCCAACTACAACCTTAGCAGTGCTAATAGGTGCAGTCATATTTCTAATTAAATTTAAAATCTCTTTTGCATTTAAAGAGAATAAAAACTCCTTATGCTTGGTTCTAATTTCTTCGGAGATGCAACTTAGATGATAGTTTATTGCTCTCTTAAGATTAACATTAGGGTTTACTGGGGCTTCATATTCACCTAACGTTGTTACACATAACTTTTCACACTCCGAATCGTTGAACCAATCTGTAAAATACTTATCTGATACACCTAAAAATACCTCTAAAGATCTCTCTGGTGTTGGATCGTCCCAAGATAGGAAGCACGCTACCCTTCCATAATCACTAAAAACTAAATTACTTCCATAGGCACCACCTTTTACCCTTATTTCATTCCAAAGATAGGTTTCAGACAAAAGCTTCTCAAGCACTCTGCCTGAGGCATCAAAAGGTTGTTCGTAAAAGTAGGCACAAGAGGCTGCAGCAACATTTAAATCAAGTGGCACATGTACTAGGTCGGAAAAGGTTTCTCGAGGTGGTTTATGTAACTTAGCGCTCTTAACTGAACCCTCTAAAGATTTGAAATTTGCATAACTGTTACCAGAGATAAAAACTAGAGGGGATTGGCAAAGAATAAGTTTTTCCCAAACACTCTGTAGCAAATCAACTAATTCTTCTAAACTTGCTTTGTTTAAATACTTTATGTAACGAACGCCTGCTATTTCATCCTCAAAAAAACCAGTATCACTAATGAATGATTTAGATAAACTTCGAGCATATCTAGCCGGTTGCTCTTTTAAGCTATTTGTTAAATCGGTAATTAGCTCTTTAATGTTTGTTATAACTAAATCCCTCCTGGTTCTAAAGTCAAGGTCGGAAAGAAAATTCTTTAAGAACTCAACCGCGTTGTAAGATTTGTCATCTAAACACGAAAAATCAAACCTTAGAAAAGCTTTAACTACGTCATCGAGGTAACCTAAGGAAAAAAAAGGATAAACTGTAAACGAAGCAAAGTTATTTAGTATTTCTAGTGATAGGGAGAGGGGGTCCTTATTTTTGGTACCTGATTTGTAACATATTCCCCCTAGAAGAGAGACTAAACTTAAATTCACAGTCTCATCTATGGGATAAAGCAATGAAACATATGTTAGTCCATGAGTTTTTTGAGCGTAAAAATAGATATTTTCACCGACTTGCTCAAGCCTGTATTCTTTTATACCTCTGCTAAAAACAGAACGATTTAAACTTGGTACAACACTGCTATCTTCCGATAAAACCTGTTGATAATCTTTGATTCTTTTTTCAATTAACTCTAACTGATCAATTGAAAGTTTGGAAACAATATTTTTTGCTGCTTCCCGCTCTGCCTCGATAAAAGTTTGATTAAAAGTTGATAACGGAACTAGGGTGATCTTCGATGTATACCTTGAGTCTAAAACCTTTTCTCTTACTGAATTTAAATTTTGTAAAGTGTCTAAAAGTCCCTCATCTAGAAAATTAAAAATCTGTTGTAAAACAATACTTGGATTTAAACCAAAAGGTAAAATTGAACAACATTTTAAAAGAATCTGAATTCCCCTATCTGGATTATTTCTAAATCTTTCAATGAAGCTTGCTTTAAAGTTTTTTGATATATTCTCAACAATATTCTTATCTAAAGATTTCTCCAAAACATCTTCAACCGCGTTTTCAATTTGAGCTTTACACTTAGGTTGAAATTCATAGATATCCTGCAATCCAACAGATAGGATATTACCAAAGGGAATATCCAGTAATCCTATTCTTAATACCTTATCAGCCATTTTTAGATCTTGCAATTTTGTATAAAGAGGGGCTCCCTGAAACCCAAGGTAGTACATATTAAAAAGATCACTAGTGACGAAATTAAACTCCATTGGAACAAATTTATTAATTGCGAACCATTCTCGGTCAGAGATTGAGTTTTTAGAGTAAAACTCCTCCCGATCATTTGCACTTACCTTTATTTGAAGATCATCAAAATATTTCTGTCCTACACTATGGGTACCAGATATTTTCTGATCCAGCACTGACAAAAAATCGTCTGGTATGTTTCCATAAACACAGACTCTAAGATTAGGGAGCGAATAAAATTTTTTATGAAAGTTAACCAATTCTTCATAACTTAAATACAGAATCTCTCTTGGATCTCCTCCCGAATCATAAGACCAATGAGTTTCGGGGAATAATGACTTAAAAAGCGCTCTCCAAAAAATAGTGAAGGGTTCGCTATAATACCCTTTCATCTCATTGTAAACAACCCCTTGAAAACCAATACTTTCATTCATTCTGGGATGAATACCTTGAATCCAAAAAACTTCTTCAAGAAGTAGCGGATTAAAAACTGCATCCCAATAAACATCGAATAGATTGTAAAAGTCTTCTTTTATATAACTTGCAGCTGGATATGCGGTAAAGTTATGAAATGTTATTGCGTTTAAAAAAGTTTGCACAGAGCTCCTTAAAAGTACAGCAAATGGATCTTTAAGAGGATATTTTTTTGATCCACAAAGGACACTATGCTCAAGGATATGCGGAATGCCTTTGGAATCACTTGGAATAGTTACAAAACCAAGTAAAAATGTAATGTTTTCACAATTCGAGTCATTGAAAAGGTGCACCTCAGCAGTAGTTTGTTTGTGAACATATTTTTTGTACAAGATATCTGCTCCTAAAGCAGATTCAGTTTCTACGTCGAAATTCATACTTACAAAGTTATCTTAACTAATCGGACGAGTAAATTGGAAACTTAATTTGGAAAGTCGTCAAACCATTCTCTGAGCGTAAAAGTTTAACCTCCCCACCTATCGAGTTTAAAACTGTCCTAGAGAGATACAAACCTAATCCGCTTCCAGATTTCGAAGTCGTGAAATACGGTTCAAATATCCTCTCAACTATATCAGAAGGGATAGTTGGCCCTTCATTAGTTACGCTTACAGTTATAATGCTATTTTCTTTTTCAATTGTAACATCAACTGTACTCCCTGGATTCGCAAAATTAAAGGCATTTTCAATTACATTCTTTAATGCCAGCGATAAAATCACTCTATCAGTGGACACAGTATCAACGCCAGATGGATTCATAACTAAAAAATTTACATCTTTACTGGGCGAGTTAAAGGTCTTGATGATTTCAAAGATTAATTCAGGTAAGCTAAAGTCTGATATTTTTACATTCTGTAGTTTCAGGGACGATACCAGTTCAAGAAGCAATCTTTTAAAATTAACAAATCTATCATAAACTTCCTCTAAATCAGAGGATGGTGATATCTCTAATAATTTTTTTAATTTTGACTCAATTGGCATAAGAGGATTTTTTACTTCATGTGAGATTTTAGAGAGTAAATCTCTGAGAAGAATTCCCCTCTCAGCCTCCACCAAATCTGTAACATCCCTTACAGACACTACGAATCTTCTGTTTTTAAGGTCTAAGACAGTAAAAAAAACTGAAAAAATAGTACTATTACAACTAACAATTCTCGAGATAGTCGTAGGGGCACGATTATCGGCCTCTAATAAATACTGAGTTACTTCGGTTACTAATTTTTCAATTTTATCAAGAGGTAATTTTGTAAATATAGACTTTAAAAAAATGTTCGCGAAAGTGAAACCATTTTTTTCGTATATTCCTATGCCAATACCACAGTTATTCACTATTGCTTCTAACTCTTTTTTATTCTCCTCCAAGATCGCCTGAAATTTTTTTAACTCAGATAACATGTAATTAAATTTCCTACTAATAAAATCAAGTTCTAACGATTCAACTTTTTGAATTCTAAAGTTTAGATTCCCTTTGCTAACCTCATCTAAGGCACTTATTAAGTTGTTAAGAAAAGCCGTAAAGTTCCTTCCAAGAAAAGTGGCCAACCACAAAGACCCAAAAACTGAGAGGGTAATCCAAAAAATTAGATTGAGAATATAATTTTTAAGAAAAAAATTCTGGTTTTGAAGTAAATTCAAGGATTTGTCTAAAATCTCTCTTAATTCGATAAAATGTTTACCCTCAGACTCAGTTATCGGTAAAAATACTGCGGTGCTTTTGTATTTCCAGGTGTAAAAAATATCTTTTTTTATAATTATAAAACTCTCATTTCTGTTCTCTAGAAATACAAGTAAATTATTTCTGCAATCTCCAAATGATTTGCCAGTTTTATACTTGATACAAACTGACTTGTATTTTTTTAACAATGAAAGATTAGGTGGTTTTTTTAATTTTCGAACTTTTAAAATCAACTTTCTTTCAAAGTATCTGTAAATACTATTAAAATTTGTTATATCTCTGGCACGAAGACTCTCCTTAAAAAACTGCTTTAGTACAAAATAGCTAAAAAAAGAGATCGCAGAAACAGGGATGATAATAGCAACAAATAGGATTATGAAAAGTTTGAAATTGATTTTTTGAGCAAACCAAAGCCTTTGTTTAAGAACGTACTTAACAAAATTTCTTATTAGAAGTAAGACAAAGAGTGATGTAAAAATAATCCACAAAAAAATGACAGTAAAAGGATTAATCTCCATTTATTAAAAAATTAACCCAGCTGGTCTCAATAAATTTTGTCTCCATCCTTAGAAGAGGAAGTAACAAAGAACCAAGGGTGAATTTACTATGAGTAGCACATTTCAGAGATAATTTTAAAATTAAAAACTTTCTATCAGGTTTCAAGCGGACTTCGAAAGGCGAAATAAACTCACTTATACCCGAATTAATATCGGACAAAATCCAAGTGATTCCAGGAAGTTTATCTCCGAGTATGTCTTGAGAAAAAGCTAGTTTAGTGAATGCTGGATCTATTTTTAATTCGCGCTTTAAAGTTTTCATGGAACATGATTTATGAGGTTTAGCACAAAGCCCGTAATCAACTTGTAATTTGAGAGTATGTTTTCTTTCCAAACAGTTCAAAAGTGGATAATTTGAAAAATTAAAGGTTACTAAAACAGCCGAGTGGTCTTTTTTTGTTACCTCTAATGGCTCAGTTAAAGCGAAAATAAAGAGTAAGATTGTCCACTTAATACTCTGCGTCCTCTTTCTGTTATGCATCTACCCTTCTTTGTCCTAATTATCAAACCAATTTGCAATAGATAAGGCTCAACAACATCCTCAATTGAATCTTCTGGCTCTCCACTAGTAGCTGCTAAAGATGATAATCCCACTGGACCACCTTTAAATGGGCCATTTATTATGCTCAGAATCTTTTTATCCAGGTAATCCAAACCAAACTCTCCTATATCTAACATTCGACATACCTCCTGCGCAACATTTAAATCTATTGAGCTTGAGCCGCGTATTAAAGCAAGATCTGAAGCTCTTTTTAAAATCCTATTTGCAACGCGCGGAGTACCCCTGCTTCTCGAGGCTAAAAATTCAGCTGCTTCATTAGTAAGATTTACCTGAAGTTTTGAAGCAGATTGCATAATAATCTTCGTTAAATCCTCTACAGAGTAAAAATCCAAACGTAAAATAATTCCAAATCTATCTCTTAATGGAGAGGATAATAAACCCGTACGAGTGGTGGCACCTATTAGGGTAAACGGTTTAAGTTTTATTTCTGACGTTCTTGCAAAAATGCCTTGCCCGGAAATTAAGTTTAATTTGTAGTCTTCCATGGCCGAGTATAGGATTTCTTCTACGGGTTTGGGTGTTCGATGAATTTCATCAATAAACAGGATATCATTCTCCTCCAAACTACTTAAAATAGCTGCAAGATCGAATGGTTTTTCAAGAGCGGGTCCTGTGGTAGTAATTAGTTTTCTGCCAAGCTCAAGCGCAACAATATTCGCTAATGAGGTTTTACCCAGTCCCGGAGGACCAAATAGTAAAATATGATCAAGTGCTGTCCCTCTAATCGCAGCTGCTTTCGTAGCTGTTATCAAATTTTCTTTGACCGCCTCTTGCCCGATGAATTCTTCAAAGCCACGTGGTCGAAGAATGTTAGTTGTTTCAGTCTCTAAATCATCACAAGTTGTTACCATACAGCCAAAAGCTGGCAGAGGGACTCGAACCCACAACCTGCTGATTACAAATCAGCTGCTCTGCCAATTGAGCTATGCCAGCGCAAAAATAATTCTAACAAACTGCAATAAACATCCCAAGATTTTTGTATAATCCAACTAGATGAAAGGAATTATTTTAGCTGGTGGACTTGGTACTAGACTTTACCCCTGTACTAGAGTGACAAATAAGCATCTTCTGCCAGTTTACAACAAACCGATGATTTATTACCCACTGGAAGCATTAATAAAACTTGGAATCACAGACCTGATGATTGTTACAGGTGGCCATTACGCAGGTGACTTTCTTAAACTATTAGGCAATGGAAAGGAGTTTGGATTAAAACACCTAAATTACACTTTCCAAGAGAGAGAAGGAGGCATAGCTGAAGCACTGAGTCTGTGTGAGCATTTTGTTGGAGAAGATAGCATGGTGGTAATTTTAGGTGACAATATATTTGAAAAAACCCTTGTGAGAGCATATCAAAAATTTCTCAACAAAGGAGCAAAAGGTGCCTTAATTTGTTTAAAGGAAGTTGAAGATGCTCAAAGATTTGGTGTAGCAGAGTTTGACGGCAACAACAAACTATTACGAATAATAGAAAAGCCTACAACTCCTCCAACAAACTTTGCTGTCACTGGTGCTTACATGTATGATAAAACTGTTTTTCACTATATTAAAAAATGTAAACCCAGTGAAAGGGGAGAGCTAGAAATAACTGACGTTAACAACTTCTATATTCAAGATGGATTAATGGATTACCATATAATAGATGGTTGGTGGAGTGATGCTGGTACATTTGATTCTTTGCTTAGAGCCTCGACCTTAGTTCAACAAACTGGAGCAAATAATGACTAGATGTATCGTAACAGGTGGAGCCGGGTTCATAGGATCTAATTTTGTAAGACTGATTGTAAAAAAACAGGTATTTGACAAAGTTGTTGTTATTGACAAATTAGGATTTGGTGGCTTTTTAGAAAATCTCTCTGATGTTCTCGGAAAAATAACTTTTATCAAGGAAGACCTGTGTAATTTTTCTAGTGTTTTAAGAATTTTTGAAGAATTTAAACCAACTCACGTTTTTCATTTTGCAGCAGAAACTCATGTCGATAGATCAATTATAGATCCCTCTTCCTTTATAAAAAGTAATATATTGGGAACTTACTCTATTCTTGAAGGAGCAAAAAAGAATAGCGCGGAAAGATTAATACATGTTTCTACTGATGAAGTTTATGGTTCAGCTGATTCTGGAGAAATTTTCACGGAGCAAAGCTCATTAAATCCCAGTAGTCCATACTCAGCCTCAAAAGCATCAAGCGATCTTTTATGTTTAAGCTACTACAAAACTTTTAACCTCCCTGTTATCATCACAAGATCCTCAAACAATTTTGGGCCGTATCAACTCCCTGAAAAATTCATACCTGTAGTGATTACAAATTTACTCGAAGATAAAGAAATTCCTATATACGGCACTGGTAAGAATATAAGAAACTGGATATATGTAGATGATAACTGTGAAGCAATTCTGCAGTGCGGTCTGTTTGGTAAAATTGGCCAAGTTTATAACATAAGCGCTGATAATTCAAATGAAATTGAGAACGTTAATCTAGCAAAAAAAATTTGTAAGATTTTAAAAAAACCAGAGAGTTTAATTAAGTTTGTTCAAGATCGGCCAGGACACGACTTCTGTTATAGAATAGATAACTCCAAAATTAAAAATGAACTTAACTGGCGCCCGAAAGTAGACCTTGATACTGGTTTACAAATGACAATAAATTGGTATCTTGAAAATGAAAATTGGTGGCGTAAAAGGAAAAAGGAGTTAGAAGAATATTACCAGCAGAATTATGGAGGTCGATAAAGTAGTTGTTTTTGGAAGCTCAGGTCAGCTTGGTCAAACTTTAAGAAGAAAATTTAATTGGTCAGGTCCAACATCAAAAGAATTAGATATAACTGATTCCGCTAAGGTTACTCGATTTCTTAAAGGAACCAGGCCAACAGTAGTTATAAACTGCGCTGCATTTACGAATGTTGATGAAGCTGAAATAAAAACTCAATCATGCTACAGTACAAATCTCAAATCAGTAAAAATACTCTCTGAATTAGCTATCGACTTAAACTTTTATTTTATACAAATCTCAACAGATTATGTTTTTGATGGTGTAAAAGGAGATTATTCTGAAACAGATCATGTTAATCCAATTAATTTTTACGGTTTAACGAAAGCTTGGTCCGAAAAATTTGTTCCTAGAGGCAGCCTTATTATAAGAACTGCTCATCTTTTTTCTGATTTCAAGCCTAATATTATATCTTTTTTCTTAAAAAAGATTACTGAGGGATCTCAAATTCAGGTCGTTGTTGATCAGGTGGTTTCAATAACTTATGCTGAGCATTTAGCTGATTTTATTCATTGGTGTGTAAATAATCGACCAGATGGAATATACCATTTTGTAAACGAGGGATCGGTAACATGGCTCAATGTTGTACAACTAATTGCAGAGTTAAAAGGTTTAGATATCAAAGTATCTGAGATCTCGTTTCAAGAATTAGGAAGAATTGCAGCTAGACCTTTAAGGTCAAATCTCCAAGTTTGTAGAGTGAATAAAATTTTTAATGTAAAAAATTGGGAAATTGCGCTAAAAGAATACTTATGTAAAAATATTCCAGAAAAATGGACGTAGGGGTTCTACTCGCGGGAGGAGTTGGATCAAGGTTTTGGCCTTTAAGTAAAAAACATAAACCAAAGCAGTTTTTAATGAATTTAAATGGAAAAAGTTTTCTAAAGACCGCTTCAGAAAGATTAGATTTAATTTTTGATGGCATTGAATTTAAAAAGATCGTGGTAACTCAGGCATCATATCAGAAACTTGTAGAAGCTGATGTTCCTGATGCTTTGATATTATCAGAGCATGAACCAAGAAACACTGCACCAGCGGTAGCTTTTGCAGTCGCGAAAAGTTTATCACTTGGTGCTAAACGCATGGTTATAATGCCTGCAGATCATTGGTTCAATAAAGAGAGCGAGATTGTTAGATCAATAAAACTTGCTTTAGATTTTGTAAACGAATCTCCTCTTTTAGTGTTGTTTGGAACCCAGCCTTTGTTTCCGCACACTGGGTATGGGTATATAAAAATTGGGGAAAGTGTTAATCGTGGCAGATTTGAATCAATTAAATATGTAAGAAGATTTTTTGAAAAACCTAATCTTGAAAGAGCAAAACAATACGTTGAAAGTGGGAATTTTCTTTGGAATATGGGAATATTTGTTTGGACGGTAAACTCAATTTTAAAAGCCTTCGAGGATGAATTACCAGAGTATTATGACGCTATCCTTGAAATGGCTGATATGTTTAAGTTAGGTGAACCGATACCTGAAATAGCAAAAAAATTATTAAAGCTTGAGCCGGTCTCCATAGATATCGGTTTAGTTGAAAGAGTTCGTAACATTGCTGTTTGCATCGTTAGTGATTCAGGATGGAATGATATTGGTAGCCTTAGGGTATGGATTGATTTGATAGAATCTCATGGAGCACAAAGCAATAAGCACATCTCGGTTGATTCCGAAGATGTTAAAGTGTTCTCAGAGGATGGTTTGATAGTAACAATTGGAATTAAGGATGTGATAATAGTGAAAAAGGATGATATAGTGCTAATCTGTTCTGAGGATAAGATTCAAGAAGTTGGGAAAATTCCCAGAATACTGGCCGAAAAGGGATTAGACGAATATATCTAAAGGAGGTGAGCTTTTAACCCAAGCCTTTTAGGAAAACATCTTTAGAAGTTGATCTCTCGGTGTTTGAGTCGTTTACTCTATCTGCCTCTACTAAATTTGCTCTAACTCCAGGATTAACTCCAAAAGGAGCTATTTGAGATAAAATTTGTATTGTCTTCTTGATGTCCTTAGTTTGTGAAAAAACCTCAAAAAATAACTGATTATCATCACCATTGTTAGTTGAAATCCAGTACAGTGTTGGTTCTAATGGTATGGCGAAAGCAGAGCTACCTAGATCAGAAGTAATGAAAAACTGAGATTCAACTCCCTTAATCGTTCTTAACTGATTTATAACCTCAACTTGTTGGGGTAATAAGTTATATAGCTTTGCAGTTTGATGAAACTTAGCTGGATCTTGACGCAAGAAAATTTTGTAAGCACTATTTTGAATTAAAGCTTGCCCTCCTGAGCCCTCATAAAAATCATCTCCGCTTTGACTAGCAGCAATAACTATACCTTTTCTCTTTCTGTACAATCTAAATGCTGTTTCAACAGTTTGAGAGCTAGTTTTTCCTATTAAATCATGAGCTTCATCAAAAACAAGGATCTTTCTAGTATCTAACTCTTTTGGATCATTCATGACTGTATCGGCCCATAACATGGCCACTTTCAAAAAAACCTTCTGAAGATTTTGATTCCTACTTAATGCTTTTAAATCAAAAACAATAAACCTCTCCTTTAACTCAAGTTTTCCAGGCCTATCAAAAAAACGAGAGTAAGTACCTTCGCCGTAATAATCATACAATAGGTTGGCTACTCTCTGGCGAATTGCAGCCATTTCCGGCGTTTCTTCAATTTTTCTAGGAGCTCTTAAAACATTTACAACGTCAGATAAAATAAACTCCCTTCTCCTGGGCCCTTCAAAATATATCCTATGCGCTTCTATCAGAGATTCCAAAACAGCTACTCTCTCAAGTCTATCAGCATTCTCCAAACCAGCCATGTCAAGAATAATATCTGCACACAAATCCAGTAAATCCTTATAATCCTCATGATTAGGATCTGGTGGTGTATTTCCAAGCCGTGCTAAAAAGTTCATGGAGGGAGCTTTTGCAGGTGAAGCTTCATAGACTCTTCCTCCAAAGATTTCAGCTACTTTTACAAAACCACAAGGTTGTCCTTGCATTCCCTTATCAAATATGAAAGTTATAGCAGGTTTCTCAATTATGCCGGAGATAGTTTTAGAAAAATGTCCTCGGTTTAAATGAATAATCAAAAAATTTAGAAGATAGCTTTTCCCAGCACCCGATACACCGGAAATTAACACATTTGGCGCCACTTGAGAGTCATACAAATCAAATCCAACTAATTCTCTACACCATAAGCTAGGAAGTATTAAGAGTTTATTTTCAGAACCTTTCCAGTTACCAAATGCTGGAACTAAATTTGGAGCTAAAGAACTCCGAATATAATTAGTCCACCCCGGACCATCAGTTATTGGATCATAAGCACCAGGAAGGCAGTGTATCATAGCTCCTAGATCTGAAATATCATGCACCATACCCCTTGCTCCATTCATCTGGCTTATGTTAGAAATAGCAGCTTCCGCAGCTTTTTGTACCTCCTCTTTAGTTTTGCCAATCAAAAGTTGATGAACTCCTATTTTTACTAGCTGACATTTCTTTTCATACATATCCTGAAGGATTTCTTTTATCCCTTTATACTGAGTCCCAAGTTTTTGGTTGTACCCAAAAGGAGTGTACAATCGCAAAGCTAGCAGATTATTTAGTGTTTCAAGCCTTTTTACTTGATCCTCAAAAGGCTCTTTGGAAAAGGTTACTGTTAAGATATTCTCGCAGGGTATAAAAAGAAGTTGCATAATTTGAAAAGGGGTCAACTCTCTTGGAATCTTGGTCATTGAAACAACCTTATAGTAAAACCCATCTTTTTTAATTAATCCGTTCTCTGGGTGCTCTAGTGGTGTTTCAGAAATTTGATTTGATAACCAATCTAAAGGGTCCCAATTTGGTGTAGGATTAGAAACTGTTCTCCCCTTTTTTATTGAGTTTCTTTTGACACTTCTTTTATTTAAGATTGGATAAAGAATATCAATTAAATTCTGTGCATTAATACGTTTTAGATAAAGTTTCATGCTGTTTAACTGATGAACCTTGCCGGCAATTATGTTATTAAATTTTTCAGAGTAAATTTTATACTGAGCCTCTATTCCTAATGATTCTTTTTCGGATGAGAAAAGTTTAAGAGACTGCTTTATATTTTCTATGAATGTTGAAAAAAAACCTTTTACTCGCCAAGGGGGATCATATCTAAAGGCTATAATATATCTCATCTTACGTGGACGAAGCGCATACTCACCTTGCTCTGCAGTTCTTAACAACATATGCGCCCATTTTTTACTTATCCAACCTGCTGTATTATTTAATGGATACTGAATTAAATTTTTATAAATTAAATCATGAACATCAAATGTTGTTATAACCGAGATTTGAACCGAAATATCATCAGGAAGTGAGTCTAAAAACCCATGAAAAGATTTATTAAATTCTAGTGCATCAGAATCAGAGACATTAACTATTGAAATCGGCTCAAATTCAAAAATTGACCATAAGCTAGCATCATGATGAATAAAGAGCCCATTCTTTTCATCATAACTGGCATATGGGAGTAAACTTGCAAAACTCTCTTCGTGTTCATATATCCTTTTTTTTTGAATATAACTAAGCGATACCATTCCCAACTATAAAATCAAAAAATTTCTTACTTTGATTCATGCTTTCAGAGGTTACTTTTTTTTTATGATTGGGTCAATTATAGGCACTAAACAGGCTAATTTTGAGAGTTTATTGATTAACTCATCGTTTAGAACTGTTTGCTCTTCAACAAGTTTGCGCCCGTAGAAATCTACTATCGCTCTTGAAACCACTTGACCTGACTCAAGTTGATTTAAGCCCACTACAACCTCATCTTGAGATATTGAGCTATCAATAGAGTTCAAAATCTTCATCATCTGATCTCTACTAATTTTTCTTGGCATCGTTAAAATTTTAGCAGTTGGCAACGTCATTAAATCCCGAACAAAAGTACTTAAACTATTTTTAATTTTTTCATCAGCTGGTAGATTATTAATTCCCGAAATAAAAATATATGCTCCATTTGGCCTAAATATACCTCGAGGAAAAGAAATTGCTTGGAATTCTTTTGCAACCAAAAATACCTGCTCTATTAAGCTTAGTTCAACACTATGACCCTCATAATAGTTTGCTAGCCTATGAAAAATCTCTGTTATTTCTTTATCTTTAAGCTTGATCGAGGTCATTATTGCTAAATCTTTAAGACGCGATGAAATAGAGTGGTATGGTAGTCTATCAAAGATAAAATCCTGAATTTGCTGTTTAAAGGCTACTCCTGCTAAGGTTGCAACTAATCCGGCTCTTAAAGTATAGGAATCATCCATATTAGACATGATGCCTGCACTCAATAATGAAAATTTTTTCAGATTATTCAAGGGTTTCCCGGTTAAATCTTTGAGGTGTTCCTCATAAAAAGTTAACTCCTCTTTAGTAGTTACAAAAGCTTTAAGATCGAACTGAGAAAACGAACTGTTTTTGAGAATTATTTTTGCAAAGTTTTTCTTGTCTGGCTTGTTAACTGATTTAAACCAGTAAAAGTAATCTATTATTTTATCTACGAACGCCTGAATGGACGTCTCTTCAGGAACATATTTTAACTTTATTCCCTCTGAGTTTGCGAGCTTAACTAGATCCTGACTTGTTGTTACGATTGGAAGATTTGATTTGCTTAAAAGATTTAATTCAGAAAGATCTAGGTCAGAGGATTCAAGTATTACAACACCAGAATTAGGATCATTAACAACTTCTCCCAAATTATTACCATTAATGCACTCAGTTTTTAATCCTCGATTGTAAAATCTCTCCAGTAATCCTTCAAGATTCGTGCCCCCTCCAAGGATATAAACGGAGAATTTTTCTATCACGATAGAGATTTATCGTCAAAAACTGTAAAATATTGAGACCTTTATACGGAATGATAAACATCTCTATTAAATCGGTAAAAGAAAAAAAGGATTTGAACGGTAACATTTTTGTAATTGAAGAATCAGAGGCCGGAATTTTTGAAACTATTAAAAAGTATTTACCCTCCTATAAAATTTTTAAAGAAAACGATCAGACCCCTAGAATAGCATACTTAGACTCTGAACGTCTAATAATCACAGCTATTTTGCCTAAAAATGTCAGGGACCAGCTTGAGCTTGGAGCTAAGTTATATAATGTTACCCAAAAATTTAAGTTTAAAAATTTTGTGTTCCTTAGTACATATAAGCAGCTTGACAATATAATACACGGTTTCTGTTATGGAGCTTACACCTTTCATTTATCATTCAATCAAACCCTAAAAAACCTAAATGGAATTACGATTTTTTCTGATAATTTAGATTTATCATCATTAAATGATTTTGTTTATTGGAATTATTACTACAGATGGTTGGTTGATTTACCCTCAAATATTTGTACTCCGAGGTTTTTAGTAAATGAATTTTTAAAGCAAGCAAAAAAGTTTGGCTTAAAAGCGAGTCTTCTTGATAAGAATAAAATAAAAAAAATGAATTTAAATGGACACATAGCTGTGTCTGGGGATCAGGATGCGTACATTCTGAAGGTGTCAAACTCTGATTCTCGAATCTCAGATTTTGCTTTACTTGGAAAAGGAATAACTTTTGATACCGGTGGGATTTGCTTAAAACAACCACCAGGGATGTATGCCATGAAAGCAGATATGGCAGGTGCCGCTTTGGCTTTCAGTTTGTTAGGTTTAATCAAGGCTTTAAATATTCCTACTAAGTTATCTGCGTTTATTGGTATTACAAAAAACAGTATCTCAGAAAATTCGTACAATCCAGGAGATATAATAAAAATGTCGAATGGTACCCTCGTTCAAGTTGAGAACACTGATGCGGAGGGGAGGTTACTTTTGGCTGACTTAGTTAATCTTGCTACCTCTCAAGGGTATAAAAATATAATCACCCTTGCTACATTAACTGGCGGTGTTAGAGTTGGGCTTGGTTTATATCATGCAGGATTTTTTTGTACCGACTCTGATTTAGCAAAAAAAATTCATCTGGCATCAGAAAAGGCGGGCGAACCAACCTGTGAATTACCTCTTGAGGAAAAATACGCCGATGAGTTAAAGATATCTGATGGACTAATCAATAATATTGGGACAAGTGGTTCAGGCCAACCTATTATAGGTGCAATGTTTATTAAACATTTTATCCCAAAAGACTGTTCTTTTACCCATTTTGATCTTGCTGGAGTATGTTTTCATCCTTCAAAATATTTAGAACACTGGGGTAAAGGTGCCACAGGATATGGTTTAAGGCTTTTTTATGAGTTATTTAAATTAAGATGAGTGAAACCAAAGTAGTTGAAATATCAGAAGAAATGAAAAGAGCCTACCTTGATTACGCCATGAGCGTAATTGTAGGAAGGGCATTACCAGATGTTAGAGATGGATTAAAGCCTGTTCAAAGAAGAATTCTATATGCTATGTATGAGGAAGGGCTTCTGCACAACAAGAAGCACTCAAAATGCGCAGGCGTAGTAGGCACTGTCTTAAAGTTTTACCATCCGCACGGTGATTCTTCGGTGTATGACGCGTTGGTTAGATTAGCCCAAGATTGGAATATGAGATATCCACTCGTAGATGGTCAAGGTAATTTTGGATCAATTGACGGTGATCCACCTGCTGCCTATCGATACACTGAAGCAAGATTATCAAGGATTGGTGAGGAATTACTAAGAGATATTGATAAAGATACTGTAGATTTTAATCCAAACTTTGATGAGTCGAAAAAAGAGCCGAGCGTTTTGCCCTCAAGGATACCAAATCTTCTCGTCAATGGTGCTGACGGTATAGCAGTAGGGATGGCGACTCATTTTCCCCCTCATAATCTCTCGGAGGTTATTGATGCAGTTATTTATGTATTAGATAATCCTGAAGCCACTTTAGAGGAAATCATGAAAATTATAAAAGGGCCCGATTTTCCAACTGGTGGAATAATATTAGGTAAGAAAGGGTTATATGATTGTTATGCGAGCGGAAAAGGGGTAATTAAAATTCGTGCCAAAGCTGAGATCGTTGAGAACAAAAACCAAACGCTAATAATAATTAAAGAAATTCCCTATCAGGAAAATAAAGCAAGAATACTTGAGAAAATTGCTGACCTAGTCAATGAAAAGGTAATTGAAGGTATATCAAAAATAAAGGATGAGAGTAACAGACATGGTATAAGGGTAGTTATTGAATTAAAAAAGGATGCAACTCCTCAAGTTGTTCTAAATCAATTGTATAAACACACCCCTTTACAAACCAGTTATGGCACTATAATGCTTGCCCTTCTAAATAATAAACCAACTACGTTTACCCTTATGCAGTATTTACAAACGTTTATTGATTTTAGATTAGAAACTCTTACAAGAAAAACCCTATATGAACTGAGTGTAGCTAAGAACCGATTACATATACTGGAAGGGTTACTGATTCTTACCTTAAATTTAGATAAGGCAATAAACATAATTAAAAATAGCGCTGATCCAGAAGAAGCAAGAAATAAGTTATGTGCTGATTTCAATATAGATGATATTCAAGCTCGAGCTATACTTGAGCTCAGATTACAAAAATTAACTAAACTTGAGAGAGACTCAATTTTAGCCGAAAAGAATAAATTTGAAGAGAGAGTTCGAGAGCTTACGTCAATACTCTCGGATAGAACTAAATTGAAATCAATATTGAAAGAAGATCTCTTAGAGCTAAAAGCTAAGTTCGGAGACGAAAGAAGAACCGAGATTCAAGAGTTTGATGAAACAATTGATTCAGTTGGGCTGATTGAGGACGAAGAAGTTGTGATAGTTCTGACTAATCAAGGGTACGTTAAGAGGATAGCTTTGAATGAGTTTAAATTGCAAAAGCGTGGTGGAAAAGGAGTTTTTGGTGGAAGTGTGATTGAGGAAGATTTTGTCTCCACTTTGATTTATGCAACGAATCTTACAACAATACTAGCAATTTCATCTTTTGGTAGGGTTTTCTCTTTCCCTGCTTATCAAGTTCCAATAGTCTCGAGAACAGCCAGAGGTAGAGCTATTCAAAATTTTCTGGATCTTAAACCAGATGAGACTGTTTCAGTTCTTCTGCCAATTAAAACGATAAGTGAAGATATCTCTTTAGTTCTTGCAACTAAATCAGGCTTGGTTAAAAGAATGTTAACTACGGAATTTAAAAAAATTAGAAAAACTGGTATCACAGGTATAACCCTTAGAGATAATGATAAAGTGATTGGGGGAGTTCTGACTTCAAATAAAAGTCAGATAATACTGACTACTCGCCAAGGTATGAGTATTAGGTTTCCCGTAGAGCAGATACGATTAACAGGCAGATCGTCGATAGGAATTAAAGGAATTGATTTAAGGGAATCAGATCATGTTGTAGGACTTGTATCTTGCGATAATCCTGAGAAAGTAAGTCTTCTCACAATTTGCGAGAATGGATTTGGAAAGAGGACACCTTTATCAGAATATAGGTTACAAAATCGTGGAGGATCCGGTGTTATCGATATTAAAACTTCAGGTAGAAATGGGTATGCAATAGCCTCCTTTCCAGTAGAAGACGACTCAGAACTGATTTTGATTACATCTTCTGGAAAAGCAACGAGAATAGAAGTTAAAGGTATTAGGCTATCTGGAAGAAACACTCAAGGCGTTAAACTTATAGATTTACTTGAAGGGGAGAAAGTGGTTGCAGCTAGCCTTGTTTATACTTTTTAATGAAAGTTGGAATCATTGGTGCTGGTTCATTTGGAACAGCTTTACTTCAAATTTACAGTAAAGTATTTACCTGCATCATTTGGGATAGGGATCCAAATATTATTGAAAACCTTAATTCGGTCACTAGGAATCCAAGATATTTCCCAGAGATTCAACTAGAAGGTAATTTTTCTGCAACCAACAGCTTGGATGATTTAAACGAAACAGACTATTTGTTCGTTGCAATTCCTTCTTCAGTTATTACTGAAATAGGTCTTGAAAAAATTTTAAAAGATAAAATTGTTTTATCTACATGTAAAGGATTAACTAAAGAGGGTAACTTAGTTTCAGATTATTTAAAAAAATTTTCCAAAGAAGTGTACGTATTATCTGGACCAACTTTTGCCATTGATCTAATAAAACTTTCACCGGTAGCAGCAGTTTTGGCCTCTGAGGATTTACTCAAAGCTTACAAAGTGGCAGAAATTTTCTCTAATAAATTTATCAAACTCTATCCATCAAAAGATTTAATTGGTACACAACTAGCAGGTATTTTAAAGAACATCTATGCCATAGCTAGCGGTTACGCATATGGGGCTGGTTTTGGAGTTTCATCGATATTTTCATTATTAACTCGGGCTGTTGCAGAACTTTCATCTTTGATTGAACTTTTTGGTGGTGATAGATTAACTGCATTTGGTTTGGCCGGAGCAGGTGATCTATTTATGACTGGTTCCTCTGAAAAAAGTCGTAATTTTAGATTTGGTGTTTTACTAGGAAAAGGTATGAAAGCATCAATTGCGGTCAATAGCATAAATCAAACAATTGAGGGTTATACATCGTTACAAACTATTGAAAGCTTTTTAAAAGATTTATCAAAAGCTCCAATTTTAATTGCAATAAAAGATTTAATTAATGATTCATTCTCTGGAGAGAAAATTTCTGGACTAATCCAACGCCCCATTAAAGAGGAGTTTAAATGATCTCAATACTTTTTTTTGGAAATACTGACTTTTCATTTGAAGTATTAAAAACATTAACTAATGAATTTAATGTTTTTGTGTTAACAAAAAAAAATTCAAAACTTCAATCATTTCTCCAAAATTTATCCATCCCATATAGAACTTTTGATAAATCATTAAAAAAAGAGTTAGATTGTATACCTGAACTTAATCAAAGGAAGTTTGATTTTATATGCTCCTGTGATTTTGGCTCATATATTCCATCAGAAGTGGTAGGTTTGGCAAAATTTAGTGTAAATGTCCATCCGAGCATACTACCAAAATACAGAGGTGCAGCTCCAATTCAAAGAGCAATTATGAATTTAGAAACAGAAACTGGCGTATCATTCATTGAAATCTCTGATAAAGTTGATGCGGGTGGAGTTTACTACTGTGAAAAAATTGAAATATCTGACTCTCAAGTATACTCTGAATTAAGAGAAAAGCTTGCAAAGCTGTCCGCTGATCTGCTCCCTGGAGTAATTAAAGATATTTTTAATGGTTTTTTAACTCCAAAACCTCAGGATGAATCTCAGGTAAGTTTCGCACCAAAAATTCAACCCGAAGAGGAAAAAATCAAAATATCCGATTGTTTCCGTACGTTAAGGTACATCCATGCTTTAAGTTTTACACCAGGGGGGTATATACTAACGAACATAGGACGTATTAAAATCCTAAGAGTAAAAATTTCAGATGAAAAAGTAGATTATGGATTTTTATCATCGGTTCAAAGTAAGCTTTTAATCGGCTGTTCTGATGGCAGCTTAGAGGTGCTAGAGTGTCAAATAGAGGGAAAAAGAAAGGTGTCGGCAAAGGAATTCTTAAACGGGTATTTTAGATATCTACCTCTTATGTTGTTATGAAAATTATACCAAGTATACTAGCTGCAAAACTCTCAAACTTGGCAAATCAAATTAAACAAAGAAAAATAACTTACGTACATTTTGATGTTATGGATGGACACTTTGTGCCAGAGATATCTTTTGGTTCATTTCTTGCAAGAGAGTTTGAGATAGAACTACCAGAGGTAAAACTAGATGTTCATCTAATGGTTACTAACACTCAGGATCAGATTCCATTCTTTCTTGGTTTAAAAAACGTATCTAGAATCCTTATACATTTTGAGGGGAATTTTCATCACCTTAGATTACTAAGACAAATACGGAATGGAGGAAAACAAGCTGGAATAGCTATCAATCCAGAAACAAATCCTGAGAGTATACAGAGTATTTTAGATTACGTTGATGCAGTTTGTGTTATGTCCGTTACACCAGGTTACTCAGGCCAAAGTTTTATTCCTGGCACTAAAAGTAAGATCAAAAAATTAGCAGAGTACCGGACAACTTTTGGTTTTAAATACTCAATAATAGTTGACGGAGGGATTACTAATCAGCTTATAGGGGATTTAAGCAAAATCGGAGCAGATGAATTCATTATGGGATCCCAGTTTTTTAATGATTAACTTTGGATACATTGTACCATACCTACTTGGCGTTTTTCCAACAGGCATACTAATTTCAAAAATTAGAAATCAAGATATTACTAAACTTGGAAGCGGAAATGTTGGGGCCACAAACGTTGCAAGGAATTTTGGTGTTGTATACGGATTGATTACGTTATTTATTGATGTTCTAAAAGGTGCTCTTGCAGTGATCATAGGAACAAAGACTTTAAACCTAGATCCGTACACAACTGGTGTTTTTGTTACATTAGGCCACATTGTTTCCCTTCCTTTTATTCTAAAGGGTGGAAAGGGGGTAGCAACATTCATTGGGACTTTAATAGTGCTCAATCATTATGCTTTAGTAATATTTTTAATAAGTTTTATTCTCGTTTTTATTTTCTCTCGGTATGTATCACTTAGCTCTTTGGTAGCTGTTTGGTTGAGTGTTTCATTCATTGGTAACCTGCATTATATTTTGTTGGCTATGATAATAACTTTAGCTCACCAAAAAAACATTATTCGTTTAATAAAAAAGGAAGAAAGTAAGTTTTATTTTAAACGTTAAATAGTGTATCTTTTTTCTAGGTCCCCGTAGCTCAGTAGGATAGAGCGCAAGTTTCCTAAACTTGAGGTCGCACGTTCGAATCGTGCCGGGGACGAATTTCTATATCATTTGATCTGCCCTAGGGGAGATTCGAACTCCCACGCCTTTCGGCACATGAACCTGAATCATGCCTGTCTACCAATTCCAGCACTAGGGCTTTGCAGCTATTATTCTAATAAAATACAGTTTTTATCATCCATATAATTTAGTGTATCATCTAAAGTAGTAAAGATGAGCAAACAATCAAGAAAAAAGGATAGAGATTCTACCCAAACTAATGAGATTGTAAATATGATTAACCATCCTGATCTGCCTTTAATACATAAGCTTGTACTGTTTAATCTTCTATTTAAAAACAAAGAATTAAACTCTTTCTATTATGAGAACACCCAAGCACTCGAGGAAATTCGCAAGAACTGTGAATTATTAGGCTATAAAGGATGGGTTGGTAAAGAATCTAATAATTGATTTGAGTAAATTATAAGAATTAGAGGGTGAGGTATTATGAAGTTTTAGCAGTTATATTAATATTAGGTTTAGGATTTCTTTTAGTCTTACCAATCCCCCCAATTATATTAGACTTTGTCATTACCCTAAATATCGCCTTATCAATTCTAATGCTTGCCTCCTGTTTATTTACAATTAGAATTAGTAATCTTTTGATTTTTCCAACTATCCTTTTAATACTAACTCTTCTTCGAATTGCAACTAACGTGGCAACAACTAGGATGATTTTAACTCAAGCTTACGCTGGAGAAATCATAAATACATTTGGCAAGGTTTTAATTCAAGGAGAGGTATTAGTTGGATTGATTATTTTCTCATTAATCTCATTAGTGTCGTTAATTATTATATCAAGAGGAGCGTTAAGAATATCAGAGGTAGCCGCAAGATTCACCTTAGATGCTATGCCAACGAGGCAAATCGCTATAGAACAAGAATTTAAAGAGGGGGAGATAAGTTTTCGAGAAGCACAGAGGAAACGAGATGAATTAAGAAAGGAGAGCATGCTTTATGGATCCATGGAAGGAGCAATGAAATTTATCCAGGGAGACGCAATTATTAGTGTTATTACAGTTTTAATAAACTTGGGTGGAGGAATCTTTATAGGTATGAAAAATAAATTAACCTTTCAACAAGCTCTTGAAAAATATAGTGTTCTTACCGTAGGAGATGGTTTAGTAGCACAAATCCCTGCTCTATTCTTAGCGATCTCTGCAGGTATTATTGTTTCCCGTGTAAGCTCTCTCGCCAATGAGAGTATTCTAAAGGAAACATTACAGAATATTTTTTCACGAAAAGATACCCTACTTATTACCGGTTTGGTTTTACTCGGAATCAGCCTAATACCTGGAGTTCCCTCAATATCGTTTTTTGTAATTGGATTTGGATTTATAGTTGCTGGATTTTTAATTCCATCTAAACAAACGTTTTATGAAAAACTTGATCCCTCACAGATTTTTCTTCTTGAAATTCCTGAAGTAAAGTTACAACATTTTTCACTGGATACATTACAAGAATTTTCAGACAGAATATGTAACATCCTCTCAGAGGTACTAAACCTCCCTATTCCCAAAATCATTTTATCATCTAGTAAAAGCACTGAAATTTATCTAAAAATTAAAAATCGCAAGTATACGATCTCTGATTTAGGTTCAGATAAAATGCTTATTAATGCTCCTATTTTTTACGCGCAACTCTTTAAAGATAAAGATATTTCAGAGATACGGATTCCACTTAGTGACATGATTGGACTTGTTGCATCTGCTTCAACCAAAACTAAGACCTTTGTATCAACTCTTAAAATAAGCTTTTTCTCCAACTTGGAATACGTATTATTAAAGGCTTATGAAACAATTTTAACCTCCCCAGAGACTTTTATAGATGTAACGGCAGTTTTAAATTTATTAAGAGATTTATCAAAAAGCTTCCCAGATCTTGAGAATATTATTAACTCCGATAAGTTTTTACCAGTTACAAAAATCTCAAGTCTTATTAGATGCTTGCTAAAGAATAATCTTTCTATTAACAGCTATCCGCTTTTTGTTGAATTAATAAATAATCTTTGTTTGAGGTATAATCAAACAAGATATGATGATACCCTTACAGTAGAAGATGTTTATACTTTGTTGATTGAAGAAGATTCGGGGGTTTTGGATCTTAGGGAAGAGGTGCTTTTTGATTTAGTTAGGTTTGGATGCGCTAAGCAGGAGTCAGGTATTGCAAGTGTGCTTGATAGGAATAGAAAATATGGAACGGTTCCTTTGGTGATTATAGAAGAAAATTCTGATTCTCTTAATAACTTAAGAGTTATTAATCAGTCGAAAAGCTTAAGAATAGATCCTTTTATGTTTAATTTTTGATTTAACATGGTAAAGTTTGAAAAAAAAATTTTTGGTAAACAATTTGAGATTGATAGTCATGCAATTGATTTAGTATTTCATAGTGTTTTTAGGGCTACAGATGTAACTACTGGTAAATCAGTAGCCATAGTTGTTTCTTTATCTCCACTAAAAAATGATCCTTCTGTTCAAGATTCATACATAGAAAGAATGAATCTTGTAGCGACACTAAATCATCAATTGTACCCAGTTATCAAATTTGGAATCGATTCAAATCTGCATTGTTTCTCTGTTATTAAGGCCCTAGATGGCATAAATATTTTTACCAAGGTTCGTGATTTTGCAGAAGCTGAGAGAAGATTTGTTTTAATCCTTAAGGCACTTCTATTTTTTTATAGAAATGGGGTAGCCTTTGGGGACTTATCAGACGGATCTTTTATGTTAGAAAGGAGTGGTAACATTAGGTTTATTTGCGGAGTTGGTGATATAAGTAACTTACTTCAAGACTCCTCCACTTACAACAAAAAGATTGCTAGCATTTACATTCATCCCAATCAAGATCCCTTTAAACGAGATGTATATAGCCTTGGAGTAATTGCAAGTAAACTTTTCACTGGCGAATACCCACAGCCTGAATTAAAACTCGAACACTTAAGATTTCCGCCACCTAGTTGGTTTTTAGGACTTGTACCTAAAATGTTGGAGCTCCAACTAACTTCTGTTGAACAGGTTGCTGAAGAGTATGAAAAATTAAAAACATCAGTAACTGCACTTCAAAAAGTAAACGATATTAAAGCCCCCAAAATTCAAGCTGCTCAGCAAACGGTAGTTACGATTGGCCCTCAACTCGCTACTTCAAGTGGAACTATTACTAAAAAAATTAGACATCCTAGCATTAGTAAACCAATAGTTTTCATCGGTGTTGGAATTGGTGTATTTTTAATTTCACTTATTGTTCTTTACATTCTAAGTTCACTAAAAGGTCCTGTTATCCAAGTTGCATCTCAAAGTCATAAAGATCAAGGCATTGATTTGCAAACGCTAAAATCACTCTCAAATTCAGATGACCCTGTTTCGCTTAAAACTTTAGTCTCATTATTGGAGGATGCTTCTAATCTTCAAGAGTATCAACAAATTCATCAAGCAATACTACTTAGGGCAATAAGACAAGGAATGAGTATTTCAGCAGAGTTAGTAAGAAGGTGGGCGCTGAAATTCTTTGATCAAGGGCAAAAGTTACCAATCTCACAAATTTACGCTGTTTTTGATGTAATTTTACCAGTTGAGTCTTTTTTGGAAATTTTAAACAATCTCAAATCATTAGATGAAACTGCCGCGAAGCTCCTTGCAGTTGGCTATTGTCTTGATCGAAAAGATGACAATTTTACCAAAATAGTTATTTCTGAGTTTTTTAAAAAAGATTTAAGTATTCAGGAGTTAGTAATATCAGATTCGGATCTTTTAATGGAATTTGGTGATCTTGCTATTAAATATACAGATATTCCTACTGAGAAACTTTTCCTAATCCACCATAATCTTATCTCATGGGGCTTTGATCAAAAAGCGCAGCAGGTCAAAGAAGAGCTTGAAGAAAGAGAGTTAAATTATAAGCAAAAAATAATTTTGAAACTTTTAGATAATCCACTTCCGACTCAGGCAAAACTATTTCTGAGCAGAGTATTAATCAATCAACAGTCATTAGATCTTTTAACTGGCTGGAGAGACCCATTACTAGTTGATTTTGCTTTAGCCTCTTCACTCTTTTTTAATGATTCAGCCTCTCTTGAAATAATTTGGAGCTTAATTAATCAAGCTCCAATTCAGGATCCACTTTTAATGGAAGCTATACAGTTAGTTAAATCAAAATACTCTAATCAAAAACATGAATTTATAGAATTGCTCTCTCTTATACGATTTAATGAACATATTCCACCAATTGAAGGTATTGCTGTGTTGAAAAAATTTCTTCCACAGATAAAAAAAGATAAAAACTTCATTAATCTTATTTTTAATCTGAAAAATCCAGAACTAATCACTCTGGCTTTTAATCATTTCAAGGATTATTTATCCATAGATATGTTACTCATGTTTCTTACACATCCAGTTCCCGATATAAAAGCAATGGCAATTGTTTCACTTAAAAATGTAAAAGATATTGGAGCGTTGAAATTAATAATTAACAATTACGAAAAAGAGAAAGACCCTAAAATACGACAACTGTATGAGGCTAATTTTTGGGTTATTCAAGAGAGAATTAATAAACAAAATTAACTCACTATTTTTACTAGGTAGCCTGGTAGTGTTATCTTGCTCAAAGGTAGGTATACCTCCAAGAAGTAAGTTAGAGCTAATTCCACTGTATCACCTTGAGAATGGCAAGGTAGATTTACTTGAAGATTACCCAGGGTATAAACAGATCATCTTTTGGAAGACCTCTTGTTTTTACTCCGTCAGAAAATTAAGAGAGTTCTCTAGAGAGAGTAGAAATGGAATTAAACTTGCTGTTTCATTAGATGAATTGGAAAAAAAGAACAAGGTTATTGAAATAACTAAACCAATACAAAATGTTAAACATTTTTTTTCGGGGAATGGTACTCTTGATGCTGCATGGATTAAAGTAGATGGTTACGCTGTACCCGTTATTCTTCACATTTCTCCAGAAAATATTCTAATAAAAGTAGAGTGAATTTTCTGGTTCTTCCAAAAGAGAGTTTAAAAGACAATGTAGTAATTTTCAAAAACTGCAATATAGACTCGCAAGAGATTAGAGTGGTTGTAGAGAATTGCGGTAGTTTTTTAGTTAAAAATAACAATGGCGTTTGGGAAATAAATAAAAAGATATTGGTTGTCCCGGTTCAGATCTCATTTGGGATAGGATTTTGTCGACCCCAAACAACGAAAAAAATTCTTTATACAGCTGGATTTTTTGGGATAAAAATGATTAGTTTTCTAAAAACGCTTAAGTCAAACCACGATTATTCATTGAGTTCGGTTTATAAAAATCCAAAGAAATTTATTACTCCCGGTATGGAGCAATCCGGTAACTTTTTAGTCACAGATATTGGATTTGATAATTTTTTCAATTACATTCAAATAATAGAACCATCTAAAGCAATTATCTTTGATTCTATGGGTAGTTACCCTAACGAGTTTTTCAACCTTATACGTGAAAAAGAGATTTTTATCATTGGGCCAGAACAAGGTTTCTCCTCTTCAGAGCTTGATTTCGCAAAAAAAAGGGGAATTCAAGTTGTATCGCTTGGGACTTTCATTTTTCGACCTTTTCAGATAGTTGAATCAGTTTGCTTTTTGAAATATTTAAGTTGTGTTAACTTTTGAGTAAAAAATTGCTATTATACTAACTACAAGGACCGGTAGTTCAGTCGGTTAGAACGCTGGCCTGTCACGCCAGAGGCCGCGGGTTCGAGTCCCGTCCGGTCCGCCAAAATTTAAATCTCCTCCAATTTTTCAACTTTCACGTACGGTAAAAAATCTCCAAGGTAATTCTGTATTATCCCCTCCGCAACTAAATATTCTCCATTTAAAATAACTTTAGAGTATTTTGCAAAACAGCTTGGAGGAATAACCAAATTAATAAAACCAAAATCGTCCTCTAAACAAATAAATGCAAAACCCTTTGCAGTTACCGGCTTCTGTTTAATTGACGCAAGGCCAGCAACACAAACTTTACTACCAACTTTCGGTTTAACTTTCATTAAACTTGAGTAACTTAATGCTTTAACTCCACTTTTTTCTAAGTACAAAGATATGTAATTACCATCACTCGAGAACTCTCTTATAATGCTATCATAAAAATATCTATCCATCTTGGAGAAAGATAAATGGTCCTTCTCATACAATCCTGTAAGCGCTTGAAAAATTAATGCCCTTCTATTAGTACAGAGCGAATCAAAACAACCCCCTTTAATTAAATTTATAGTAGTTTGAATATCTGATTCAGAGCGATCAATAAAATCCTTAAAATTCTCATACTTTTTATACTTTCGATTCTCAATAATTTTTTCGAGACTATTGTATTTAACGTTTTTTATTAAATTAAACCCAAGAATTATGGCCCCATCTTTAACTATTGTATCTATATAAGACAGGTTAATATCCTGGCTTATTACTTTTACACCATTTTTTCTAGCATCAGTTATTAATTGACGAGGATTATAGAATCCCATTGGTTGACTGTTTAGTAATCCTGCATAAAAGTAAGGAGCAAAATACGTTTTTAAGAAAGCAGAAAAGTAAACCAATTTTGCAAAAGCAGCAGCGTGACTCTCAGGAAAACCATATAAACTGAATCCTTTTATGTGATTCATGCATTTTTCTGCGAAATCTAAAGAATAACCTGCCTCTATGAGGCGTTTTTTAATCAAGCCTGTATAATATTCAAAGGATCTTGAATCAGGTTTATAATTCTTTAAAGCTCGTCTAAAATCCTCTAATTCATAATCATTAAGCTTAGCTAGATCCTTAGCTAGCCGTAAAGCCTGCTCTTGAAATAAAGGGACTCCGAGAGTTTTACCCAAGATTTTTTTTACAGTTTCATCTGGGAAATTAACTTCTTCTATCCCCATTCTTCGTCTCAAATAAGGATGAACCATATCTCCATGAATCGGGCCTGGTCTCACTATTGCCACTTCAATCACTAAATCATAGAAATTGTTTGGTTTAAGCTTAGTTACCATAGCTTGTTGTGCTCTACTCTCTACCTGAAAAATACCAATAGTGTTACCTGAGGAGATTAAGTTATAAACCTTCGTATCATCCGCTTTTAGGCTTGATGGAGAGAGGTTAAGGCCACTCTCCTTAAGTAAATTTAAGGTTTGTTTTATTGCCGTAAGCATTCCAAGACCTAAAATATCAACCTTAACAAATTTAAGTGAGTCAATTTCGTAATTAGTAAGGTAAATCATCCTTCTAGTTCCATCCTTACTTAAATAGGTCGGTGCAATATCACTGATATCATTTTCATGAAACATAACACCTCCGACATGCTGAGAAAAGTGTCGAGGTATTGATAAAAATCTTTGACTTAATTTTAGCCATAAATTACAAATGTTTTTATCTAAACCAGAGAAATCCTTTAAGGCATCAACGCTAGAGATATTATTTATCCACTCATGGGTTAGTTTAGTAATCTTATTAATGATAGAAAGAGGAATTCCTAAGGCTCTACCAACATCCCGAAACGCACTCCTTGGTTGGTATGTTATTAGTGATGATATTAAAGCTGAGTGACTTTTATAATTCGAGAAAACGTAATCAAAAATACACTGTCTCTTTTCATTCTCAAAATCAATATCTATATCGGGAGGCTCATTTCTAGCGGTATTAACAAATCTTTCAAAAAGAAAATCAAATTCATCTGGATGAACGGGTGTAATATCTAATAAATAGCAAATAATTGAGTTTGCTGCTGCACCCCTACCCTGGTACAAAATTCCTTGTTTTTTAGCAAAATTAACTATTTCGTAGCAAATTAAAAAAAAACGCTCATAGCCAAGAGTGGTTACAATTTTAAGTTCTTTTTCTAAAAGCCGTATATATTTTGTTTTATTTAGTGATTTCTCTGATAATTTTGATTCACATATAGCTCTTAAATCTGTCGAGTGGTAAACCTTACTCTCCGGAAATTTTTGATTGATTTTTTTAAACAGTTTTTTGGGTAACAATTCTCCTAAATTATTTGTCTCTTCTATCATTCTTTTTGAGAAAAAATTCGAGTAATTTTTTGGTTTAACAAAATCTCCAAAATTTTGATTTCTTTCTAAAAAACTTAAATCACTCAACCTCTTTTTTAGCCTAGTAGCAGCTAAACAATCTGCTACCATCCTAGATTCATCATCCACAAAAGCCGGATCAAGAGTACATATAACTCCCAAATCATACCTTAATGAAATGGATTCAATAAGATCGAGGTTCCCATAAAAGGGAAAATAAGCGATTTTTACCAGACAAAAATGTTGAATTATATATTCTAGAAGTTCCTCAGGCGGAGCTTCTCTAATTTTTAAAACCGCAACAGCATCTAAGCTATCTGGGATATTGAAAATACTAACGTTGTTTGATAGGTAACTGCAAACTCTTTGATATGCCCCTAAGTTCAACGGAAAAACAACTAGATCAAGCGTATTTTTATACGAGAATCGTAGAGATAAAAATACCTCTAAACCAAGTTTCTCTGCATAAATGCATCCTCTTAAACTACCTAAGAAAGAATTATAGTCATTAATTCCTAGACCGCGAAAACCATACCTAGAAGCAAGCTCAACAATTTCTTCGGGTGATTCAACCCCAAGTAGCAACGATAAATTTGATATACTCAATAACTCAAAATTTATTGATTCCAAAGTCTCTTATTACAAATACAAAAAGAGTCCAAAAATTAGCTAGCCAAAAATATAAACGATGATAAAAACAAACAGCAATATTAAGATGGATAATACTAACTGAGTTTTTAGGCTAAGCGTTTGAACCTTAATGGGTTTCGCTTCACGCCTTTTAAAAATTGGTTTAACATCAGTTTTCT
The DNA here is from genome assembly GCA_938038205.1 of uncultured bacterium. Taxonomy (GTDB): domain Bacteria; phylum Bdellovibrionota_C; class UBA2361; order JANWWW01; family JANWWW01; genus CALHSA01. Next base: position 60,518 of record CALHSA010000002.1, read on the forward strand.
CAAATTCCTCCAAGCGATTTTGAGCCAAACCTCCAAGGCTTACTTCAGATTTTAGCTCTGGATTAATAAATACAACTTTGTTAGAACTTAAGTTACTGTGAACCTCAAGAGCAGATCTTAAAAGGTTGTAAATGGTTTTTGAATCACACCTATTTACAATTATAGGCTCAAACGAATCTAAGTTTAGCTGCTTAAGCGCAACTCCAAGGTTATAGGATATCCTCGATGATGGGGAAATGTTAATAATAACTATTTCTTAGTTTATTTATCCTATCCTCAAGACGCGGGTGTGTTGAGAATAATGTTGCAAGCAGTGATCTTCGATTAGCTCCAGATATCTTTAAAGTCTGAAGCGCAGGTTGATCGTCATAAGGTTCATAATACTTCCTTAAATGCTCAAGTGCAGCAATCATCTTTTCTTTACCAACTGTGCGTGCTGAGTCTCTATCCGCTCTATACTCCCTAACCCTAGAGAAATAAAACACCACAATCGAGGCTAAAATCATGAAAAATATCTCTAGCACTAGAGCTACTACATTGTAAACTAATGCCCTTTTTCCTTCATCAACCCTGGAAGCTAAAACCGAAGCAGCTAATCTACTTAAAACTATTACGAAAGCATTAGCAACACCCTGAAGAAGTGTCATTGTAACCATATCACCATTAGCAATATGGGCAACTTCATGTCCAATTACACCTTCTATCTCATCCTGATTCATTGAATTGAGAAGACCTGTTGAAAATGCAACTAAGGAGTTATTTTTTGAAGGTCCTGTAGCAAAAGCATTTATTTCAGGGCTGTGATATATCCCCACCTCTGGCATTTTTCTCAAACCCTGCTTTTTTGAACATTCATAAACCTTTTGCACCAACCATGCGTAAGGACCAGGGTTACTTGGGTCTATTATTTTTACATTTAATAAACTCTTTGCAAAATATTTACTAAGTAAAAGGTTTATTATTGCTCCTGTAAAGCCCCATGCAAATGCAAAAATTAAAAGTGATGTAAACTCTCCGTAGCTTTCTACCCCAAAAATACTGCCCAAAATAGACACAACAAAACTAACACAGACAATAACCGCAAAATTAACACCTAGTAAAAGTAATAAACGCTTGATAAAATTCATGCTAAAGTAAAATTATAGTAATTGGTTTTTAACATTTCAATTACAATCATCTTCGATGCAGCTTAACCTCACAAGAAGAGAGTTCATCACCTCAACAGTATTCATAGGGCTTAAAAACGATAACTTTGTTGAGATAGTTAAATTGCAAAACGATGCTCTCCGTGGCTTAAAAATACTTTTTATAACAGATATTCATATTTCTTGGTACTTTATGCCCGATTGGAGTCAATATGACTTCAATCTTGGACAAGACATTACACTGCTTGGTGGAGATTATTTTTACATTCAAGATGGGCAGCAAAAGAAAAAGAATTTGGTGGATAAACTAATTATTAATTTTGAACTGTTTCTAACAGCAATTCCTCGTCCAGCAGCAGCTGTTCTGGGAAATCATGACAGAAAACACCACTATATATCTTTTGAGGAGCTTTTTTCTAAACACAGTGTAAGCCTTTTGGTTAATAAAAACATGCACATTAAAGGTATCAATCTGTTTGGCTCAGATGATTTTTTAACAGGCTTTCCCCAACCTCCAACAAAAGAAACTGATTTAGTTGTTTCACACAGCCCAGACTATTTTGAGTATTTTCTCAAAAATTTTCCTAGAAAAATACTCACACTCTCAGGCCATACTCATGGAGGCCAGATAATCTTTATGGGATGCCCATTTTTTTTGAATATAAAAAATCCCAAATACCTATCTGGTTTTTTTAACGAACCCTGGGGTGAGTTGTATGTTTCCCGAGGTCTTGGAACCGTTCTATTACCCATAAGGGTTGGAGCACCTGCAGAGATAACCCTGCTAGAATTTATTTAGCTAAATTTTATTCGTTTGAGCAAGTTATAGAATTCTGTTGAGTAATACACGGCTGGGCAGTGCCAAATATCCAACTGTCAAAATCAAAATGGCGTGCAGCAAACTCACCAACCCCAAAAATCAACCCGAACGATAGCAAAATAAGTAAAATCCAATAAATAAAACTCTCAATTAAAGAACCACCAATCATTACAACAACCAACCAAATGTGATTAACTTCTGTCTATAAAAAGCTAAGGCATATCTAAAAACTAAGCTTTCATCATCACCCGTCGAGGAAAAAATACTACTAATGCTGGTGTCTTGCATATATCTCGGGGAGTTAAATGCACATGCAATCCTACTAGTTTGGTTATTACACAACTCACTACCAACTATAATATTCATCCAAAGCAAGGCATTAAAATAATTATCAGCATGGCTGAAATTTTGTCCTGCATTAGGGTTTTGTTGATCTGTTCCTCCCCTACAAAAATACTGTGGACTTCTTGAGTTAATAACCTCTGGAATATCTTTGTTATCTCCCGAAGACCAAATAGAGCAAGGATCAAAAATAGTTATTGAAAATTCAGGCCCAGGAGAACCAATCCGACCTTTTAAACTGAAGTTTTCTCCTCCCAAACCCGAAATATCGCTCGTTTCTAGGTTAGAGGTTAATGAATTTAAATGATT
>CALHSA010000003.1 GCA_938038205.1 uncultured bacterium
AACGAACTCAGATAATAAGACCTCAAATTTTTCGTCACTCAGTAAAGTAGTCTGAATTTTCATCGAGGTCCCTTCATTTTTAATAACGACTCCAAGCTGTCTTAGGTAATCTGAGACCTTGCTAAGAATCTGTTCGTAATTAGGCTCAAGAATCATGAAACAATACGAATGTCGGATTTATTTATTTTTTTTTAAACAAAATTTCTAAAATCAAACATATTTTTCTATAATAAAAACGTGAAGGTTAAGTCATCAATAAAACGTAGGGGGCCAGACTGTTATATTGTTAGAAGAAGAGGTAGGTTATATGTTTACTCGAAAAAAAATCCAAAGTTTAAACAAAGACAGGGTTGAAGTGGTTAAGTAACAGATATTTACGTAGAGTATATAAATCACCTTACTTTTCGCCTGGGATACTAGATGCTTCTAATTTGCGAATCTTCAGGTTGGCTAATATCTCATTCTGTGCACTTATAGGGTCTACTGTATTTGATATTGGTTACGTATTCACAAATGCAAAATTTAGGAACAGACAAAATGCATACTTTTTGATTAAAAAAATTTTAAGAGTTTGTAAGGGAGAGGTTTTTGCACAGGTTGCCTCCGTAAACTTAGCGAGTTTAGCTCTCTTTACAAAGTTAGGGTTTAAATTAAGCAGGGTTCTATACGGGTATCATGGCCCCTTTCCTACATACGAATTAGTCAAAAATGAAAGGTAAGTTTCTTACTTTAGAATCTCCTTACGCTCCCGCTGGAGATCAACCAAGAGGCATTAGAGAATTAGTTGAGTATATTAACAAAGGAATTAAGTACATTACACTGCTTGGTATAACAGGAAGCGGAAAAACATTTACAATTGCTAATGTATTAGCTCAAGTTCAAAGAAGCGCGTTGATTCTCTCGCCAAACAAAACTTTGGCTTCCCAGTTATATAATGAATTCAAAAGCTTTTTCCCAGAGTCTGAGGTACATTTTTTTATAAGTTACTACGATTACTACAGACCAGAGGCATACATACCAGCGACTGACACTTATCTTGAAAAAGAAGCCCTGATAAATGAGGAGATTGATTCGCTCAGACATGCAGCAACAGTAGCACTTCTTGAGGGGAATGTTTCAATCATAGTTGCATCCGTAAGTGCAATCTATGGAATTGGAGCACCAGAAGATTATGTAAGAAGTAGACTTGTTTTAAGGGTAAAGGATAAAGTCAACAGGGAGGAACTTTTGACAACCTTAACTAACCAACTTCTTTATAAAAGAGCTACAGACGATTTATCTAGAGGAGTTTTCAGATTGATGGGTGAATGTTTAGAGGTTGTCCCAAGTCATGAAAAAGAGAAAGCATATAGATTTGTTTTTTTTGGTGATCAAATTGAGTCTATTCAAGTTATTGACTCATTAACAAAAGCTAGAATTAAAGAAGTTGAGGAGGGTGTAATTTACCCAGCGAGTCACTTTGCAACACCAATGGATGTTATCAAACAAGCCTGCAAGGAGATTAAGGAAGAGTTGTTCTCAAGGGTTGCAGAATTAAAGTCGCAAGGGAAATTTCTAGAGGCTGAGAGATTAGAGAGTCGAACACTTTATGATATAGCTTTACTCGAGGAAAATGGCACCTGTGTAGGAATTGAGAACTATAGCAGATACCTATCCAGAAGGAAGGCTGGAGAGCCCCCTATCACTCTGATCGATTATTTTCCAAAAAATTTCATAACAATAATTGACGAGAGTCACGTATCCATCCCCCAGTTAAGAGGAATGTACGAGGGCGACAGATCAAGAAAGCAAACTTTAGTGGATTTCGGCTTTCGATTGCCAAGTGCGCTTGATAATAGACCTTTAAAATTTGAGGAATTTATGAGCAAAATAGGCCAAACAATTTTTGTCTCAGCTACTCCGGGTGATTTCGAACTAGAAAAAAGTAAACCTTACATTGTTGAGCTAATTAACAGGCCAACTGGGATAACAGATCCTATAGTTGAGGTACGTCCGGCATTGGGTCAGGTAAAAGATTGTTTACTAGAGGTGCAAAAAGAGATTCAGTTAGGTGGTAAAGTACTAGTTTTAACAACAACTAAAAAGCTTGCTGAAGAACTTGCTAAGCACTTTAGACAAAAGAATATAAGAGCTCGTTACTTACACTCAGACCTTAACGCAGTAGAGCGTTATGAAATACTTATGGCTCTAAATGATGATATTATAGATGTTATAATTGGTATAAATCTTTTAAGGGAGGGTCTAGATCTCGTTAAGGTAAGTCTGGTTTGTATCCTCGATGCTGATAAAGAAGGATTTTTAAGATCTTCCAAAAGTTTAATTCAGATAATTGGTAGAGCGGCAAGGAATTTAAGAGGTCGAGCTATTCTTTATGCGGATAAAGTTACAAAGGCGATTAAAGAAGCGGTTAATGAGACAAATAGAAGGCGGCAAATTCAAATTAGATTTAACGAATCCCGTGGTATTAAGCCTCAACCAGTAAAATCAAAAGACCTGGTTAATTTTTTTAGATCAAGTGATGAACATCACATCACCTTAGATCGTGAGTATAATTTAAATCGAATAAAAGAGCTTGAGGAGCAAATGTTGAAAGCAGCAAAAGAGTATAGGTTTGAGGAAGCATTAAAATTGAGAGATGAGCTAACTAGGCTGAAATCCAAGTTAATTCATGAAACTAGCTGATCTAAAAAAGATAGCTAAAAACTTACCCTCTGGGCCTGGGGTATATTTGTTTAAAAGCGCTGACGGAACCACCCTTTACATAGGTAAAGCGTCAAACCTAAGAAATAGAGTTTTACAGTATTTTGCCGGGAAAGATCCGCGACCTCATATCCAGTTCCTTGTTAAAAAAGTTGATAATCTGATCTATTTTGAGACTGATTCCCCAGAGTCAGCTGTTATTTTAGAGCGAGATCTGATAAAAAAATATCAACCTTGCTACAACATTAAAGAGAAAGACGATAGCGGAAATGTTCATATATCTATTGACTTAACGGCAGATTGGCCATATTTTCAAATTACAAATAATCCTAAACCTGGGAATGGTAAATTTTTTTTTGGCCCACTTCCCTCAAAACAGGTTGCAAAACGTTTAATTGAGGGGATTCGATTAGCGTACCCAATCCGAAATTGCCCAGACTCTATATTTCATAATCGCATCAGACCATGCATTGAGTATGAATTAGGTAGATGTTTAGGTCCTTGCGTCTTGAATGTTCCAAAAGAGGAGTATCTTAATTTAATCGAAAAAAGTATCTCGACATTACGGCGCGAAAACACTGAAGTGATTGAGATACTAAGTGAAAAATTGAATCAAGCTGCGCAAGAATTAAAGTTTGAGGATTGTATTGTTTACAGAAGTGTCATTGAGTCATTTACGAACTATGCCAGTAAGGGTTATTTTCACCGAGGTGAAAAATTCGACTTTATAAGCGGAGTTTTTGAAGGTGAAAAGTTCTTGCTCACGATCTTGAGTGTAATTGGTACAAAAATAGTTGATATTCAAGTAAGCCCCCTATCTTTAGTTGATTATGTGTCAGTGGACCGATTTTTAGAGCATCATTATGGAAAAATAGGTGAACTCCCAGCCTGTATTTACGTGGATCCAGATCTGAAAGTCGATACTTTAATGCTTGAGTGTTTCATCTACAACCAATCTCAACACAGAGTTGAGGTTAAATCCGCGGAGAATTTATCTCAACCACACATGCAATTAATTAAATTAGCTAAGAGTCATGCAATTCAGTATCTTAAAAGTTCTCATTACTCAAAAGTTGACTATCAAGTGCTAGCGGAAAAAATCAAGTCAACCCTTGGATTATCTCAGACACCTGTTAGGATAGAATGCTTAGATGTATCTAATTTTGGAGACTGGGGAATCTCGGCGGGATTCTCGGTATTCGTGGCCGGAGAACCAAAATTAGACGAATACATTATACTAAAACTAAAACAAAGGCGACGAGACGATTATGCATCGATTCAACAAGCCATAAATCTTAGAGTTCATAAAGAAAAACCTTTATTTGATCTTTTAGTAATTGACGGCGGGTACAGTCACCTTGAAGTTGCGTTAAAAACCTTTGAAAAACTTAGTCTTAATATCCCAGTTGTTGCAATCGCAAAAAAGAGAGAAAAAGCTAGCTTTGATCGTTTGTACCTTCCTGGCAGAAAGGATCCTGTGATTTTACAAGATGGTTCTTTACTTCATTCTTTCTTTGCGAGTCTCAGAGATGAAGCCCATAGACTGGCGAATACATTTACCCGATACTTAAAAAAACGCTCTCTACGAAGTGAATTAAGATGACTTATTACTCGATCTTTCAAGAAAAAAAGCCAACAAAATACCTACTTAACAAGTACAGTTCCCCTGGGGAAATTTTACAAAATTTAAATGAGGTTTTTTTTGATATTGCTATTTATGGATGTAGTTTTACTGCCTTTCACTTGGCATACATACTGGCAAAAAACAATCTTTCAGTCTTAGTTATTTTTAATAAAAACTTAAAATATGCTCCTATAATAATGTGTAATCCGGCTTTTCTCTCTGGTTTTTGTAGAAAAGTCTTTTTTCTAAAAGTTGAAAATAGGTATCAAGATTTCAATCCTGAACAATCAGTTGGAGAGTGTACGCATTATTATCTAGAGTACCCTCGCCTGAGTACGGACATGGCAATAACCGCAATGGACGAAGGAACTAATCTTCTTCCAAACACTGAACTTTTAACATTCAAGGAGGAAAATGATAGAGTGATTGTTTCCTTAAAATACTCTAACCAAGAATTCACATTAACTTGTAGAACTCTTATCTTAAATTGGTATATACCTTCATCAGCGTCCCGAGAGCTTTTCAGTTTTATGAGTTATCAAAAAGCTAACTTTAGTCTAGGAAGTAATATCTTAGGCAAGGATTTTTTAGTCTTAAACCGTGGAACTGAAACAGAAATTTACGTAAATGATCATTTGGGTGAGTTTATATCTTTTGATATTAAAAGGAATTTAATCAAGTCACGAGTTTGGGTCTTGAATGAGTCGAATCCATTAAGTGTTGCAAAAAAAATTTTAAGCCATAGTAATTTTTCGACAGCGCTACCGTCAATTCTTTCAGGCTCTTATTTTCGTTGGATAAAAAAAACTGATAATATGATACGCTTAGTAAGTATTATTGAAGAATGCGGCTTGTTATTTTAATTTCGATTCTAGTCTTAGTTATTTTTATTTTTGTATTTGAATTACCCTCAAGTAATTCCCATACTAATGTATCTTTGCAGGAACAAAAAAAGATTGAATTTAAAGCAGAGCCTCCTGAACTTTCTGATCAAGAATTTGAAGCGAAGGCAAATATAATTCAAGAAGGTATGAGCTTTAAGCAAAATCCCCCGGATAACTTAATCTCTGAACCGAATATTGACGTGAATCAATTAGCTAAAACCCACAGATTAATGATCGAGGCTAGAGATTCTTTCTTCAAAACATTAATTCAGGACTTAAGAAAAAATTTCTCTCCAATGGAAAACTTAGATATTCTTGTTGCAATTAGGGACTCTTTGGAAAAGTATAGGGAGCAAAGGGAGTTATTAAAGCAGAGAGCAAGAGAGGTTCTAAGACTTCATGAAACTCAAGACCCAAAGTTATTTGAAAAGGCTACTCAATACCGAAATGAAAGAAATGAGTATTACAAAACCCTTTCTGTAAGCATTAGAAACTATCTTTTGGAGAAAGGTTGGAAAACTGATCAAGTTGACTTAGCAATAAGCTTATTTGAGAAGCACCTAGAAAACCAGAGGTTGGTCTTTTAGCATAATTTTTGATCTTAGTTCTTATGTGTGAAAATTATTCCGGTTAATTACTACAGAGGTAATGATGAATTAAACCTGGACTCTGGTGATAGCTTAACTGATATCAATTTAAGCACTTTACTGGGAGAGTTTTTTCAAAATCTTTGTTGCTATTTTAATCCAGGTAAAAATCCTCTGGAGTTTTATTCAAGATTTGAAACGACGTTGACTACTAATACGCAAAAACCAAATGAGGAAACGGGAACACAAATAAGGGACTATGATACCCTTGTCAGAGACGTAATTTGCCTGGAATTTGCGTATCAAGATCAGACGAGCGAAGAGAATTTAGAATATGCATTAAATCTGGGAATACCTTTTAAAGAGCTTGAAAACCAAAAGATACTCAAAACCGATCCAAAAGATATTGTTAGACTGCACCAAAATGAAAAAGACTCGTTAGGGAGTAACCGAGTAAATCACAGCTTAGAAATAGATAAAATAACTTATGGAGATAATGGAGTGTATGATAATACTTTTAATGTTTCGATATTACCCTCTGAATCGAATACTAATCTTCTAGCTGAGGTTTTACAAAATCAACTAACAGCAATTAAGCAAGCTAACAGTTTGGATAGCAGTAAATATGAGACTCCTGAGCAAACGAATCCTACAAAAATTGAAACTGCGCTAAAAAACTTTATAGGAGTTGAAATTGAGCAAAAGAGTGCTCAAAGAGTTCAACTTGAGCACAAAAACCTCAGCCAAATTGAGCAAATTGAAAAAAAAATAGAAAATTTAACGCCTAAAAGCATACTTATTCAAACACCAGTGTTCAGAGTCGATCTCGATAAAGATTTTAAACCGAAGAATTCAAACATAAGTGTATCCCAGCATTATTCCCGACCTATTGATGATTGTAACATCTATAGCTTCTTACCTGTAATGCAAATCAAAAACAGTAAGTACGCTGCTTTTTACGACTTTAATAAAGAGGAAAATTCAAATCCAGATATGGAATTCGAAACTTTAAAATCCGAACTTGAAATAAAGTATGATTCTGGTCAGGATTCCGTAGTTGAGGATAGTAGCGGTAACATAGGAATATATGCTAAAACAACTAACTACCATGTAGGTGGGCTCGATAATGAGAGAATTCTTTCTGAGGATATCAGTAATTTTCAATCATACTTTGAAATAAAAGATAAGATTTATGATTCAATACTTAAAACTACCTTTGACCTAGATCATTTAACCCAGGTACATGCAAGGTTAAATATAGATGTTGGATCAGTTAAGCTGATTAAAATGTCGATTATCGACGGAGTACTTGAGGTAAGCATGTTTACAGAAAATTTAAGTCTTAAAGCACTATTGGAGAATGACAAAGATGAGCTTTTAAAGAAGCTAGAAAAACGTGGTATTAAACAAATTAAATTTGAATTTAGCGAGGAAAAATTTTCTAGACTAGATGTGGCTCAAAATTTGCATATTAATAATTTATCTAAATATGAGTAATAAAATTGAAAGTTTAATCAACCACTTAAATGGTCCTTCTGATTTGGGTGTAAAAAAGAATTCAGCTCAGGAAACAAAGGACCAGTTTCTTCAAATGCTGATTGCTCAATTGAAAAATCAGGATCCATTAAACCCAGTTTCAAATGATCGTTTTGCGGTTGATTTAGCGACTTTTAGCCAGCTTGAACAATTGATTTCAATTAATGAAAAAATTTCATCAAATGATAGTGGCTTAAACCTATCAGCTAGTTTATTAGGTAAAACTATAATTCTAAAGGATCAAACCTTTACTGTTCAGAATGGTTCGCTCCAAGAGGGTATATTCATTGACGTACCAAAACAGTACGAAAGTATTAAGGTTTCAGTGCTTGATAAATTCGGTAGAGAGGTATACCAAAGCACTCTTAATGACTTCAGGGTTGGGAAAAACCTGGTTTCCCTAGAATCTTTGGATCTACCGGACGGTGAGTATACTATTACAGTTCAGGGAATCAAATCTGGTAATTTTGAAAACTTAAAATCCTCTCCGGCGATTACGATCTATGGACTAATTCCAGGCGCAGAGCCTAAATTCATTGGAGGCAACAGGGAAATTTCGCTAAAAGACATTGATCAAATTTGGAGTATTTAAAAATAGATTTAAGCTATGAGTTCAATAATTAATGGTTTATTTTCAGGTAGGTCAGGAGTATCAAGCCATGGAACGGCAATATCAGTTATTGGCGATAATATATCAAATGCCAATACTATTGGTTTTAAAACTGCTAGAGCAGAATTTGAGGACCTTGTTGCTTCTGGTCAAGCCTCAAATAGGATAATCGGATCGGGGTCACAAATTGGCTCTGTATCCACCATTTTTACTCAAGGAACACTTGAATCAACGACCAGGCAGCTTGACCTTGCAATAGCTGGAAATGGATTCTTTATCCTAGATAAAAATGGGGAAAGATTTTACACCAGAGCGGGAAATTTCAAACTCGATAATGAAGGTTTCATAATTAATCAATCTGGAATGTACGTTCTAGGTTATGCCGCAAACGGAAGTGGAGATCTAGTTAGAATCAACATAAATAACTTCAATGCCAACAATGAAATATATACAACCAGAGTAAAAATTACTGGAAATGTGGATGCTAATCAGCCAATTTTACCCGCTGCAACATTAACTGCTTTAAACGCAGGAACACCACTTGCTGGTTCTCCCACTGCAGGATCTACAACTTTTGCCGATTTAGCTAGTGCTGCTGCCTATTCAACAGTATTTGAGGTATTTGATTCTCTTGGCCAAAGTCATAACATTACAGCCTTCTTTTTCAAAACGGGAGTGAATCAGTACACTGTGCAATTTTACGTAAAAGCTGAGGAGGTTCAGAATAGTCCAGCAAGTGATGCTGGTTTACCGCGAAGATTAGCCAATGCAGGACAAACTGACTGGGATATTGTTTTAACTTTTACTGGTACCGGGCAACTGGCAGCTACCTCAGAAACTGAATTGACAGTCTCAATTCCATGGGCCAACGGTGCTGATCCCAGTTCAATAACAATTAATCTGGCAGAATTTACCCAATTTGCAAGCCCCTCTAATATTAACTCGATCTCTCAAAACGGAAAGGGTGTTGGAATCATTGGTAACATAACTGTATCAAATAATGGTCAAATTTATGCACTTTTAACAAATGGTCAATCAGCTTTAATAGGAACAATTGCACTGGCTAATTTTGCTAATCCTGAAGGATTAAATCGTGTAGGATCTAACCTTTTAATTCAAACACCTAGTTCAGGAGCCCCTATTTTTGGGACCCCAAATAGGGGTACATTTGGTAGTTTGGAGTCAGGACGACTAGAATTATCAACTGTTGATATAGCAGATCAGTTTGTCAAATTAATAATGTATCAGAAGGGATACCAAGCTAACTCTCGTGTAATATCATCAATTAACCAACTTTTAAATGAGTTAATTCAATTAGTTTAAGTCCAAAAAATTTGAAATTTTGGTCTTAAACGCTTAAATTATATTTAGAAAGCAAAAATGAATAAAGAAGAGGGAGAGGTCTGTGAAAAATCATCAGAACCTTCAGAGAATAGTGTTCTTCATGAATTAAATAGTGATGAAGTCAACAACACAGATCTAGCCACAAGCCAAAACCCAGATGATCAAGGGTGGAGAGATAAATATTTAAGACTTTTAGCTGAATTTGATAACTACAAAAAGCACGTCTCCCAGCAAATTTATGAGATCAGAAAGTATGAGGGTGAAAATATTTTTAGAGAAATTATTGACATAATTGATGACCTTGAAAGAGCTCTTTCATACTCTAGTGAGGAGGAGATAAAAAATCACCCGGTCTTACGAGGAGTTGATCTAACCTTAAAAAATTTAAACAGAATCCTTGAAAAGTTTGGTTTACAGAGCAAATCTGTTCTAAATCAAAAGTTTGATCCGAACACTATGGAAGCGATTCAGAGAGTTGAGGTGGAAAAGAATAAAGATGGCTACGTAATAAATGAGTTCAAAAAATTATACCTTTTCAAGGATAGGATTTTACGTTGTGCAACCGTAGCTGTAGGTGTTGGTATTGAAGCTGAAAATGAAACAACTAATAAAAGTGAGATCACTAACCCTGAGGGTTCTTAATTCCAGAGATCAAAGTTTTAAGAATAATTTTAATATCTAAAAAGATTGACCAATTTTTTAAATACAACAAATCATATTTCAATCTCTCCTCAATCGATGTATCACCCCGGTAACCATTAACTTGGGCTAAACCTGTTAAACCAGCAGGCACCTTATGTCTAAGCATATACGAAGGAATCTTTTGTCTAAATTGCTTTATAAAGTAAGGCCTCTCGGGTCTTGGCCCAACTATTGACATATCTCCTTTGAGAATATTCCATAGCTGAGGCAACTCATCCAAGCTCCATTTTCTCAAAAATCTGCCAACCTTAGTAACTCTAGGATCATTTTTAACTGTCCACCCAGGTCCCTGTTTTTCAGAATCCGTGACCATAGTTCGAAACTTATAAATCTTAAACTTAGTTCCATCAAGAGTTACCCGCTCTTGCGAGTAAAAAACAGGCCCCTTTGAGGTTAGTTTTATAACTAAAGCAATTATAAGCATAACAGGAGATAATATTACCAAGGCAATACTTGCTAAGGTTAAATCAAAAATTCTTTTAACAATCCTTTCAGTTCCTTGAATTGGGCTCTCTTGAATAGAAATTATGGGCAAACCATCGAACTCCTCGATTGAACCTCCAACTGTAAGTAATCCACCAAGATCAGGTATGATCTTTACATCAACATGCGTAGTACTAAGCACTTCAACTAAATCTGCTATATTCTTCATTTCACTGAGAGGAAGTGAGCAAACGACTGTATCAACTTTATACTTGGTTATGACATCTAATAAATCCTGAATCTTTCCCAGTACCGGAACTCCCTCAAAATCCTCACCTTCATAATCATCTGTTACAAGAATACCTATTATTACAAAACCCAGCTCTTTTGCCTTAGATACACTTTTTATAAAGTCTGCTGCGGAATTACTCTGCCCTACTAGTAATAAATATTTTAAATTATATCCTCTCCGCCTTAACTCTCTTAAAACTAACTGAATTAAAGCTCTTTCCAAAATCGTAAAAATATTACAAAAGATCCAGAACCAACCAAATGCTAGCCGAGAGAAAGGATCCGTCTTCCCCCATCCTAGGTACGTGAGCGCCAAAAGAATCGCAATACCCACAGTGTTGGCCTTTAAAATAACGCTTACTTGTGCATAAAAACTTGATAATCTCTTACTCGTATAAAGACCTAGAATCCGAAAAATAAAAGCCCAAATAAGTACAATAAGCCATAAGTGCTCCAAATAAACCGAAAAATCAGGAACACCTTTCTCTACTGAAAAAATACCTGAGTGAAACCTAAACCAATAAGCAGAAATCCATGACACTGACACCATGAAGAGATCTAATAACAAATAGAAAAACTCGAAAGTTGTTCGACGTTCCTTAATCACTCTGGCTTAAGATATTCTATTGAAGGATGATTAATTGAGTAAAGAAAGGACTTAAATTTCGAGATAAATTCGTAAGTTGAAAATTTTTGAGCGTGCTGCGAAAGTTCAAATTTTGATGGAATAATCAAGTTCCCATTTTCCAATGAAAGAACTTTATCAATTAAATTAAAAACCAAATTTGAATTACTATCTAAAGGTATTAGAAAATCTCGAAACATTGATCCACTCATAATTTCAGCAGTGCCTCCATAATTAAGACCAATAACAATACCACCTGAAGCCAAATACTCAACAGTGGTTAATCCAAAATCTTCAATGCTCAAAAATACAAAAGCTTTACTGTTATGAAAAAGATTAACCAACTCAGAATCACTAACATAACCCACAAATTTTATGTTGTCTTTAGCTTTCTTCATTAAGTGCCTTTTTAAAGGTCCTTCTCCGAAAACGATAAGAGGAAGACCTAAGGAATTGAATGCTTCAATTACCAGATCAAAATTTTTATTTTCTACCAAAGCTCCACCAGTTAAATAAAAATCACCAGTAAAAGGATTTGACTTCCTTAATTTTATACGCTCCAAATCACACGGCGGATAAATTACACTCACAGGGTCTACCCCATAACAGTTACGTATTCGGTCTGCTATAAAATTGCTTATAGCAATAAACTTGACCTTATTTCTATCAAAAGCACTATCGTACTTTTGAAACCAATTTAGAATCCATTCTTTTAAAAAGCTTCCCCCCGAGTACACTTCCTTAAGATCCCAAGAAGCTCTGAAGGGTGATAAACAATAGCATAAATTATCTAAATCATTTAAGTAAACGTTTTTAGCTAAACAGTGGCTTATTGATAAAATAGCTGTAGTATCTTTCGAAATCTTACGCTTAAGATCTGCAACAGCAAGCGGATATAGGGGAAGCAAAGTTCTATAGTATTTTTCGACTGAAGGGAGTTTATTCAAAAAGCTGGCGGCTGTGAAGTAACTATCAAAAATATCTGACACCCCTGGTTTATAAAAAGCGGTAAAAAGCCTCGGAGATTTAAAAAGACTTAGTAAAACTTTTAAAACGCGCTCACCACCACGAAATTTGAATATCCAGTCATGGACGATACTCAGCATAAAGAAACTGGTTTATTACATTACCAAACTTATAGTTAAAACTGGTTCCATCAAACTCAGACTGAATAGCTTTAAAATAATTGATGTTGACCTCGTCTCCCCGCTTAAAACTAGCCTTAATCGCACTCTGTAGAGCATAATCTGAAAGATCTTCACTGAAAATATCAATTTCAGTTTTAAATGGGACAAATGGAGCAAGTGGCCGCGATATTACCGGCGTGTAAGCAAATCTACTTTCAAGATAAACATAACCAAAGCCCTCGTCAAAAGATGGGATCAGTATCCAACGTGCTCTTTGATATAAATCAATAAGATCTTTGTCAGATGGATTCGGTACAATATCGATGTTATTTTTTTTCAGATATCTCAAAGAGCCTACGTTACCTGCAATAACCAGTTTTGGGAAGTTTTTCTCCCAGATCTGAATCAGATTGTTAACTCCCTTGTGTTTCTTCAAATTTGAAAAAACAGCTAAGTAAAAATCCTCTTTTGATTTTAATTCTAGGTTTCTAAAAATAGGTTTAACTGGTGGTGGAATAACAATCCAATTTTCAGAGTTTATACCAAACTTTCTTGCCTCAATTTTTGTGTAATTGGAAGGGCATACAACTAAGTTTGAGGAGTTAATCGCTCTTTTTATCAACGCCTTAAAAAAAACATCCATTCCTGATTTTGCAAATTTTATGTGTATGAAATCATGAATGTACAACAATATTTGAGTCGGCAACCTTGAAACTCCAACGTAGTGCGGTGCAATAACTAATTTAGGCTTGTATTTTTCAACCAAATTTTTCAGAAAAAAATAAGCAAAAGGGTTGTTGCTATTTTTTTTAAACTCAATTCTCTTAAATTTAGGAGCTAAGTGCTGCATCTGATCAGGATATCCAAGAAGAGCTATATCCTGTTCAGAATTACTAACTGCAACTAAAATAGCCTCTAAAACGTTCCCGATACCGTAATGGCCTAATTTTCTACAATCAATCCAAATCATTTAGACATTTCCTGCCTTTTTAACAGGCTCAAAAGTTATGATCCTTCTTATTGAGTAAATGCTTTTATTTTGTGATTCATGGTAAGTTCTTAATATCATCTCTGCAAGAATTCCTGAGAACACTAACTGCATTCCAAGTATAATTAGCATAACACTTAGTATTAAAAGAGGTCGATCGCCAGCTGGGATTCTTAAAAAAAACTTCTCGAATATAACCTTAAGTAAACCGATAAATCCAAATAGAAAAACAAAAATCCCAGAGTAACCAAAAAAATGTAGCGGTCTTCTACCAAAACTTAAGAAAAATTTAAGTAATATCAAATCAAGAATTACCCTAAAAGTACGGGATAATCCATACTTAGACTTACCCGCTACCCTTGGTCTATGATTTACAGGCATTTCAAAGATGCGGCATCCAAAACTAGCGGCTAGAACCGGAATAAACCTATGCATTTCTCCATATAACCTAAGTTGTTTTGCTACATCCCGTGTCATTAATTTTAGTGGTGATCCAAAGTCGTTAAGTTTTACTCCGGTAACCCAACTAATTAATTTTGCTGCTGCCCTGCTGGGAAGCGTTCTAAAAATTCTGCTGTCTTTTCTATTTTTTCGCCAGCCAGTGACCATATCATAACCTTCCATTAATTTTTTTAGTAGATTTGGAATATCTGCTGGATCGTTTTGACAATCTCCATCAATAGTGCAAACGAACTCTTTTGATGCTAAATCTAAACCACACTGAATAGCTGCTGATTGACCAAAATTCCTTCGCAACTCTACTACAATAACCCGAGGGTCATCTTTTGCTATTAACTCAAGTTTCTCACCAGTCGAATCTGTTGACCCATCATTTACAAATAGAATCTCATAGTCAAAAGAAAACAGTGCTTGCTTTAATTCAGCGTATAAGCGACCTAAATTATCCTCTTCATTAAAGACCGGTACAATGACTGAAATACCAATCACAGCTATAAGGGTATCAATAATTAAGGTTCTACGCAAATCTTGATTTGAGATAATGGTTTAACTCTGATATACTCAAAATCATGCTTACAAGTCCGAGAAAGCCAAAGTATCGAAAGCAAATGAAGAGATTAAGGCACCTCTCTGGAAGAGAGACCCGTGGAGTCCAATTTGCTTTTGGCGATTTTGGTCTCAGAGCTCTAGAATCAACTTATCTAACCAGTCGTCAAATTGAGGCTGGAAGAATAGCCATAGTAAGGCATGTTAAAAGAGGGGCTAAGATATGGATAAGAGTTTTTCCTCAAAAACCAATTACAAAAAAACCAGCAGAGACAAGAATGGGGAAAGGAAAAGGATCCACAGAATATTGGGTAGCGGAAGTAAGAGCTGGCAAACTTATTTATGAAATGAGTGGGGTTCCAAAAAAATTAGCCTTTGAGGCTTTAGAAAGGGCAGCTGATAAGATGCCTATAAAATGCAGAGTTGAAGCCAGAAGTCAGTATCTCATTTAAGTTTATCAACGCTAAGTAAAGCTCTTTCAATATCCTGAGGTGTAAACTTTAATTTTGAATTTCGCAAGTATGATAAAATCGGGTTCTTGTAACCCTGATTTATCAGAAACCGAACAGCATAGTAGCTAACACCATAAGCTTGCATCGCCTCTCGCTGTGGTAGAGCTGACATTCCACTAGTTAACCGCGTTAAGGAAGGTCTTTTAGGGTTGTTTCTCCATAATTCGAAAAACTTAATTAAATACTCATTATCATCTGTAGACTCTAGATATAAGGCTAAACCCTCATCTAACCACTCGGGGACTGTTGGACCAAAATTTTTGTAAATTACTAGATGAGTTAACTCGTGTCTAACTGCTCTTAATAAATTCTTTGATTGGTAAGTTGAGTATGGAATTAATATAACACCACTTACAAAAAAAGCGTTAGACCATGACGGAGCTCGGTATCGAAGAAAATAGTCTGAATCCTTTACAACCTTAACTACACCTTTAGTTGAACCTTTTTTTAACTCAAAAAATTCTTCTATATCAGCTAAATTAGAGCAGACCAATTTTCGAAAATCCCCAGAAAATTTAATATACTCATCTCCCTCAACTATAAGTGAGCAAGAGTATATTTGTTGAATGGCAATTATAAAACACAATTTTAGTATTAAAAAAATTTGTCTTATATTTTTCACTAATTAACATATCGTCCTATTGTTTTATTTTTTTAAATATTTTTTTTAAACGAAATAAAAAAGTAAATTATAAGTAGCAAACTTTATAAACTGCTTCCTTACATCTCTCCACAGATGGAAATACATACTCCTCTAACACAAACGAGTATGGCATTGGAACCTCGAGGCTACTAACGACTTCAACTGGAGCATCAAGGTAATCAAAACAATCTCTCTGAATTATAAAAGCAAGATACGATCCAAAGCTTGCTATTTCATGCTGTTCTTGAATAACAACACATCGATTAGTCTTCCTTACTGAGTCATAGATCAGCTGTGTATCTAAAGGTTTTAAAGTTCGAATATCTACTACTTCCGCATCAATGTTATCTTTCTGTAACTCCTCCGCAACCCTCAAAGCTAGATGAACATTCTTTGACCAGGAGATTAAAGTTACATCTTTACCTTCTTTTTTTATATCTCCAACTCCCAAAGGAATATAGTACTCAGTTTCCGGGACCTCCCCTTTTAATGAATAAGTTAGTTCTGATTCAAAGAAGCAAATAGGATTATCATCCCTTATGCATGTTTTTAACAACCCTTTCATATCATAAGGAGTTGAAGGGGCTACTACAAAAAGTCCTGGAGTATAACTGTAAAAATGCTCAAATGAGTTAGAGTGTTGTGCAGCAAGTTGCTTCGCTGCTCCGCCAGCCCCTCGAAAAACAATAGGACATTTTAACTGCCCACCTGACATTAACCTAGCTTTAGCTGCGGTATTAATGATTTGATCAATTGCAATTAAGCTAAAATTGAAAGTCATAAACTCAACAATTGGCCTTAACCCAAGGAATGCCATACCAATACCAAGGCCAGCAAAACCATTCTCACATATCGGCGTATCAATAACCCTGTGAGGACCAAACTCCTTCAATAGTCCTCTCGAGCATTTGTAAGCTCCGTCATACTCTCCAACCTCCTCACCCAGAAGAATGACAGAGTCATCTTTTCTCATTTCTTCTGCAATAGCATCCCTAATTGCTTCTCTTATTTGAATAACAGCCATAAACTAATCCTCCACATATGCAAATTTTTCCGCTGTCTCTACGGCAGGAAAAGGATCATTCAATGCTTCTTGTAAACCTTGCTGGATCTCATTCTCAATTTTGGACTTGATCTCTTCAATTACATCACCATAGCCGTTCATATCCAAATACCTTTCAAGCTTTAAAATGCAGTCATTTCTCTTTTTCTCTTCAATCTCTTCTTTTGTTCTATAAGTGCCAGGGTCAGCCATCGAATGTCCCCGATACCTATAACACTTCACATCAATAAGTGTCGTCTGATTCTTACTTCTAGCTCTCTCAACTGCTCTAGCTACAACCTCTTTCACCGCAAAGACATCGAATCCATCTGCCGTATCTCTTGCTACGGGAAAACCAAGTGCTCGAATCGATAAATCCTCAACCGGCGCTGTTTTGTGTAATGGGGTCCCCATTGCGTAGTAGTTATTTTCAATTATTACCACCAATGGCAAGCCCCAAAGCGCTGCAAGACTCATTCCCTCAAAAAATGGACCAATATTAACAGCTCCATCTCCAATAAAACAAATAACCACTCCTCCTGAGTTTCTATATTTAAGTGCATATGCCATTCCGGCAGCTACCGGTACATGTGCTCCAACTATACCCCAGCCACCATAATAATGTAGATTTACATCATAAAAATGCATAGATCCACCTCGCCCTTTAGCACATCCCGTTTCTTTTCCTAGAAGCTCAGCAAAACCAGCACGTACAGATCCACCACATGCCAAATAATGACCATGACATCTGTATGCTGATATGACGTAATCTTTTTTTAAATCAATCGCCGCTACGGCTCCCACTGCAACAGCCTCTTGACCTATATATAAATGTAAAAAGCCTCCTATTTTTCTCTCTGTGTATAAGCGAGCAGCCTCTTCTTCGAATCTACGTATTCGTAGCATTTCCCCATAGTACTTTTTTACCTCCTCAATATTCATATACCGTTCCTCTCGCCTTTAATTTATACTATTAGCTTAGGTTTTAAAACGGGTGTTGTTCAAGGTTTTTGCTGTTGACCCATCAATTAATAAAATGGGGTGGGCTGTTTTAAACAGCAGGGAAGAAATCATAAACGCTGGAATTCTGAACTACACGGGGAGAGGTTCAGTTAATGCAAGAATAAAAATGATAATCCATGAAATACATAAGTTACTTGTAGCCAACGAGATAAAAAATTCAGATTATTTTGTGGTTGAAGCATGTGCACAAATAGTCAATCCGAGAAGTTTTCTAATTTTAGAGCGTGTTAGGAGCGCAATCGAAACGGTCGCAATTATTCATGGTGTAAAGGTTCCAGGAAGAGTTAACCCCCGCAGTATACATGTAAGAATGTTAGGCTTAGAAAAACCTGAGAAAAGATCAAAAATTAAGCAAATCACCCGCCAATTCGTATCATCAAATTATTTAGACTTTTTTAGAGTGAATAACATTGATGTGGATAGAAAAAATCAAGATATTTTTGATGCTATTTTAATTGGTATGTACTTTTGCAGGGTTATGATATTTGCTAGGGATGACTATGAAATTAGTAAGATTTTATCTGATATTTAGTTTTCTCTCATTATCCCTCTCTTTAAACGCACAAAAATTAACAATCTGCTCGCAAAATCTACATAATTTTGGAGCAGAACGTGGACCGGCCATCAGAGAAGTTAGGGCTACTCTTCTTTCTGAAAGAATAGCAAAAGCTAAATGCGATATAGTAGCTGTTCAAGAACTTACAGCAAAAAGGATGGATCATGCAAAATCAGTGTGCAATAAGCTTATTGAGAAGCTCGCTAATCAAACTAACTCAAAGTGGGAATGTGTTATAGGAGACCTTGGAGAAGGACAACATAGACTAGCTTTCCTTTTCAAAACCAAAAACCTATCCGTTACAGAGGCTATATCTCACATCAATGCTCCAATACCAAAATTATCGAAAATTGATAAGCCATCAACTTTTCAAAGGCCTCCTCTTGAAGCAGTTTTTCAGTTTAAGTCTCAAAAAATCTCAAGGAGACTTGCTATATTCAATATTCATTTAAAATCAAAATCAGGGGGTGAAAAAGACCCAACAAGTCTTAAGTGGGAAATACAAAGGATGGAGCAAGCAGAGGCCATTAGATCTTTAGCCTTAAACCGAAGCGTAAAAAGTCAAATTCCCGTTTTAATAGCGGGTGATCGAAACTCCAACTTCAACTCTCCTACTGCAAAGATCCTTACTGGAGAATTAACATTGAAAGACTTCTCGGAGTTAGCCCCTTGTAGAGTAACATCAAAACTTATCCCTGTCTGCAAAAGAGATGTAATTAAGCCTCCGTTCTTTGTTAGTCCAATTATTCTTGATAAATCTAATTTAACCATCGGTGGAACATTTTCATACAAGAAAAAATTGGAATTCTTAGATGATATTTTGATTGATGTAAAAAGCTTAGGCTTGGTTCAAAAACACCATTTTAGTCTTAAAGAATTTAACTCTGGAATTTTGTTCGAACCCTCAGAAGCTTCTGACCATGCTCTAGTTTGGGTTAGATTATCCTTTTAAACATAAACTTAATTCAAAAGTTTCGCAGCCGCAAAATCTATAAAAAAATAAACTAACCCTTTACACTCAAATATTATTTCAGCCGGAACTGAAATCTGTGAATTCTGCTCAAAGAAGATTTTTCTTACTATTTCCTGTTTATTCTCTCCTCGCAACAACACAATGATCCTTTGAGACGATTTAATTAATCTAGGTCCAATAGAAACCCTGCTAGTTTGCCCCTCAACATTTATAATGCAAGCAATTTCATCATCATAATCTACACCAGGAAACAAAGAAGCAATATGACCGTCCTCTCCAATCCCGAGTAAAAGAATATCAAACCCCTTCGACAGCACTCCATATTTTTTTACTGAATCTACAAACTGATCTTTTGCCTGATAAATATCCTCACCCTCCCACGTAATAAAAGTATACTTAGGAATGTCTTTAAAAAGATGATCAGAAACACTTACGTCGTTTCTCATTGATAAATCTGAAGTCCACCTTTCATCTCCTAAAAAGAAAATAATCTTATCCCAGGGAAGCTGTTGCTTAAAAGCACCAGACGATAAGCATCGATACACATCTAGTGGCGTTCTACCACCAGAGAGTGAAATGGTTACCGGCGAATGACTTTCAGAGATAACATTTACAACAGTGCATATTTCTTCTGCAATGTAGGAAGAGAAATGCTTAGGATCTAGCACTTCAACGAAAAAATTTTCTTTTCCGCTGATTTTAGGTATGTGCATCGAAAAGATACTTTACTAAATTTTTCGCTAAAACATAATCTAGAAATATACCTGGGTTTAGAATAGCCGTATTTAACTCAGAATCAAAGGTAGACTTTGGAATAGTGACCTGGCCAACTGTTGAGCTAAATAAACTGCTGACTCTTCTGTTAATCGTTATACTGTTTTCTTTGCTTCGTATTGTAACCGATTCAAGTTCTGGATCAAGAGTAAACATTACCTTTAATGAAGCGTTCTTTGAGTGCAAAACAATTTTATCTCTCGTTTTACTTTCCAAGGAGAATGGTTTTAGAAATTTACCAATCAACCAACCTAAGTTGAGAAGAGCCAATTTACTATCTAAGCTTAGTGTGTAAGTTATCTCTCCGTTGATCTGTTGGTCTAAGGAGGCCATTATGAGCTTCCTAAATGGTCGACCCCTGACCCAATTTAAGTCATAAAAATTGTTAAAATCTTCTATTTCGACCAGGCTAGAATCAAACATTGAAAAATTAACTGAGTTTGAAATCTGATTTAAAAAATGATTATCAAATTTTTTCACAAATAATGCACAAGATAGAACTGCTTCTCTTTTAGAACTTCTTATAATTGACAAAGTGCTCTCAAAACCTGCTTTAATAAACCGCAAAATGGATTTGCCTTTTACGAATAATTCATCAGTTTGTACATCTTCTTTTTCAATTAAACTTTCAAATACTAAAAGATTTAAAGGAACTCTCTTACATAGAGGCTCAATAAAATCAGCATTTAATCCAACACCACCTATTATAACGTTTGCATAAAAACTTTGGTTAATCATAGATTCTCCCATAAAGTTGAAAATCGAGTAGGAAGCAGTTCAGACTCTTTTGGACCCCATGAACCCGCGGAATATCTCCTAAGTGGTATTAAATTTTTCTTAAATACTTCAAGAATTGGATCAACAATCCTCCAAGACTGTAAAATCTCTTCACTCGAGGCAAATAAAAGACGATCGCCCCTTAAAGCATCAAAAAGAATCCGCGAATATGCGTCTGAGAATGCAATGTTAAAATAATCAGGTACATTTAAACTCAATTGTGCAGGTTGCTCCCTAAATTCAGATCCATAAGCTTTTAAAAAAAGTTGCATGGTAATCCGTTCCTCAGGCTGAAAAATCACTCTCAAGGCACTAGGAGAGTAAAAGGCCCGCAATAAATTGTATTCCTCACTAAGACCTACGGAATTCTTGAAGAAGAAAGATATTATCCCTAACCTTTTTGGTAACCTCTTGCCCACCCTGACAAATATTGGAACATTATGCCATCTAGGAGTTGCACACTCAAAAATTCCAGCAAAAAAGGTCTCTGTTTCGCTATTAGATTCAACATCCTTCTCTTCTAGGTAAGAGACCACTCGACGACCATTAATATAGCCAGCTTCGTATTGGGCTCTAACAAGAGTTTTTTCCGATAAATCGTGATTCCAAACCTTGAACTGCTTTAAAACTTTTAATTTCTCATACGATACATCGTGTGAGGTTATTGTTGCTGGTTTTTCCATGAGAATAAGAGATAAGGTTTGTAGTATATGATTCTGAAACATATCCCTAACTATTCCCGTTTGATCAAAGTAATCCCCCCTACCCTCAACTCCTACATCTTCAGCTATGGTTAACTGAATATTCGAGATAAATTGCTTTGATAAAAGCGAATCCAGAAACTCATTCGAAAATCTTAAAACCAGAATATTTTGAATCAATTCTTTCGCTAGATAATGGTCAATTCTGTAAACACTTCCTTCATTAACAAATCGGTGGATTAAATTATTCAACTTAGCTGATGAGTGATAGTCATGACCAAACGGTTTCTCAAACAGAAACCTCGAATGACGATCTCCATTAGTAATAAGTCCAGTCTCAGATATAGCCTCTATTATTGATTCAAATAAAGAAGGCTTCACAGCAAAATAAAAAATTAACTGCTCTTGAGGAGTAATTTTTTCCCTAATTAGTTTTACAACTTGTCCTATCTCACCTTTAATGTATTCAAACTTAGATAAAAAATTAATTTTCTGAGCAGAGTCTGAGGATTGAGAGTGTAAGGATGACAAAATAAGCTCTCTAAAAGAGTGATTGGAATAATCACTCCTACCGGTACAAATGAACCTGGTCTTGTCAATTAAATGCCCTCTTAAGAATAAATCAAAAAGCGCAGGATAAATTTTTCTCCGAGATAAATCCCCTGTCGCTCCAAAAATTATTAAACAAGTCGGAGTTCCTACCCAAAAATCATAAGACATTTTACACAAACTTACTTCGTATAATATTAATTAAATCCGTATACCCTTCTTGGAATAGTTTAATACCTTCCTCGAGTAAATCATACATTAATGCCTCAAATGGATACCCGCATGAATTGAAATCTTGGAACATACTATAAATCTCATTAATATCCGGAGGAGATCTAAATGTTGGATTTGAAAACCAGCCTAAATCTAAACCTGCTTGAATTACAGGATCCGGCAGCGTAAGGACTGTATTTTCAAGAGTCAAATTTTTTAGATAATAATCTTGACTAAGCCTTGAATCCTTCACCCCAGTAGATGCCCATAATAACATTTGAGGTTTACCTCCAAGAATCTGCAATTTTTTAAACCTTTCTGATGAAAATATTCTCTGAAAATCATAGTAAACTAAAAAAGAGTTATAGATGCCCAGTAAATTCACAAACTTTTCAGGTACTAGATTTTGGCTTATGTATTTTGAAACTATACTATCTACTCTAGAGACAAAAAAACTTGCCACACTTGCTATCTGTGAAATATCCCTTCCCTCACTTACCCTTCGCTCAAGCCCCTTGATATAAGAATTAACAACCCTCAAATACTGTTCTCGAGAAAATATCAGCGTTACATTAACATTTACACCCTGATAAATTAAACTTTCTATCACCTCCAAGCCTGCCTCCGTTGCTGGAACTTTTATCATTACATTTCTAGCCTGTAGTTTTGATGTAATGTTTAAAGCCTGCTCAATACTCAGTTTTGTATCCTTCGCTAAAAAGGGGTCCAACTCGATAGATACATAACCCGTTAAACCGTTTGAATTGATAAATAAAGGCTCAAAAAGTTTAGAAGCTAAACGAACATCCTCAAGCATTAAATTCCAACATATTGCCTCTGCCGATGTCTCACTTCCTAAGCCCGTTAAGGAGTAACTTGAGCCTGTGCTTAAAGCATTCTTAAAAATATTTGGATTCGTAGTAACACCAGAAATCCCTGACTTAATAAGTTGTTCTAGTTTACCTGACAGAATTAAATCCCTTGATAAATTGTCATACCAAAAATAAGCACCCATTTGTTTCAGTATATTCTAGATCAAAAAAATTTAACATTTAAAAAAAATCTCTCGCATAAAGGATTCTGACGTATAATAAAAAAGTGCAATTATTTTTGCTGCTAACGTTGATTGAAGCAATATGTCAATCTGTGACCTACGTTGATGAATCAGGAAATGTAATAACCGTTGATTCAATTAAAAATGTTCCCCCCAAGTATCGTTATCAAGTAGTAACCCCAACCCCTATTCCAAGTCTCTCAAAGAAAGATTTAGCACGATTAAAAAGACAAATATTAAAAGAAGCAAAAAGTAAAAAGCTTAAAGAAAAGACTTATTCTCGTAAACTCGCTAAGGAAAAAAATAAGACTAAAAGGGGAAAAAACAGTCAAGTAACCCCTACCAATACAACCAAATAATAAAAACTTTGCCTATAAAAAAAAATCTTAAGTATTAGTGAACCATCAATGTCCAAAACAATCTGCCTCAGAGTGGATCAATTCAGTTTCAAAATCTGATAGTAGCCTAATATTAGTAGAGTCTGATGAAGAACTTGCCAGTTTTTTTAACAACAAAATAATTTATGAATTAGCAAAGAGTAATAACAATTGGAGATTTTCTCTCAAGGGGAAAGTCTTAACACTTGATGAAGTAATCACACTGTCAAACGCACTTCAGCCTTTCAAAGAAACTTTACATTGGACCAAAGCAGTAAATCCTAACCCTTTAATTTTTTCAAGCTTATTGGAAAAAATATTTAACTCTAAGTGGTATTCGAATTTTGGTAGTCTACACCAAGAATTAGAAGAAAAACTTAGGATCAATTGCAATGGAGCTGATGTTCTATTGGTAAATAATGCAACAATTGGATTGATGCTCTGCTTGAAATACGCACAACTAAACTACAAAGGTGAAAATTATGTTATAACATCGCCGTTTACTTTTCCAGCAACAGCCCATGCAGCAAAATTTATAGGTTTAAGAGTAGCTTTCTCAGATATCGATCCTGAAACCTTATGTTTATGTCCAAAAGCCACTGAAGCTATAATTAAAAAGTTTGGAGTACCTAAAGCAGTAATTCCCGTTCATGTTTTTGGTAACGTGGCAGATCTTGAAGCGTTCGAGGAATTACGGAGGATATATAATTTTTGTTTAATATACGATGCAGCTCACGTGTTTGGCACCTTGTACAACAACAAAAATATTGGTTGTTATGGGGACTTCTCAGTATTTAGCCTACACGCTACAAAAGGTTTTCACACTGGTGAGGGCGGATTTATCGTTTGTAACCAAGAGAGAACCAAAAATAAACTTGAGTATCTACGCTCTTTTGGTATCAAAGGTTATGATACTTGTTTTGACCTTGGTATTAACGCAAAACTAAGTGAGATAAACTGTGCAATCGGATTAGCTCTCTGGGACGAGATTAAGAACATCCAAGAGAAAAGAAAGAAACTTTATCAAAAATACCTTAGGGAAATTTCAGTTTTAGATGGATTTAGTGCAGTTCTTAAAGAATCTAATAACATAATATCAAATTACCTATATGCAACTTTTAGAGTAACAGAGCAGTCCCCTATAACTAGAGACGAACTAGTTAAGGAATTATCAAACTTTAATATTGTTGCGAGAAAATACTTTAATCCACTTCTAAATCAGGTAGACTGCTATGCAGAAGACAGTAGTTACTTTAATACGACCTGCAAAAATGCTGAGTTAGCCGCAAATCAAACCATAACTTTACCTTTATACCCTGATCTCAGTGAGGATGACATAAAAAAGATAGTGTCCATAATAAGATTTTTACAATTTAAATATCTTTAATTCTCAGATTATTTTAACAAAGCTATAATCTTTGGAACTGCCTCAAATAAATCAGCCTCTAAAAAAAGATCAGAGTGCTCAAATATTAGAGCATTTCTATCCTTGTTGATACACGCAACAAACTTAGAATCTTTCATCCCCGCTATATGCTGAATAGCTCCCGACACCCCAACAGCCAAGTATAAATCTGGGGCTACTACCTTGCCAGTTTGACCCACTTGCCAATCATTCGGAGCATAGCCATTATCAACTGCTGCTCTAGTAGCACCAACTGCAGCCCCAAGAGCATCAGCTAATGGTAAAATCAATGCATCAAAACTCTCCTTGGATCCCAAAGCTCTACCGCCAGTTACTACCACTCTCGCTGATGATAAATCAGGCCTAGCACTTACAGTTTTTCTTCTCTCAATTATCCTTCCGTAATCTGAGTGTGCTTCAAAAGTTACAGTCTTGGTTTCTTTTTCAACCATATTTAAACTCTGGGCTTTAAAAGCGTTAGAGCGAAGTGTTATTAAGTAGCTCTCTGAATTTATTCTATAAGTTGCGAGTATACTTCCGGAGTATATATACTTTTTTACAACCCTATTCTCAAAAAACACTGCATCTGTAATGAAAGGTAATTTTAAGTGCCCTGCAACTAAACCCAAAACTTCTTTCGTGAAAGTATTGTGAGGAGCTAATACCACTTTTAATTTATGGGTTTCGTAAATATGTAGTATTGATTTTGTCATCACTGAATAGCTGTCAGATGGGCATATGTAAACCTCTGATGAACACTCCGGTACCATCACCTTAGAAACATTTGAAAAACTGATCACTATCAATTCCGACCCTATAGAGCTAGCTACACCAAAAATTGGTAGTGAGGGTAAAGTTAACTCTCCTGATTCTTTAAAATCTACTAATACACCAATCATAAAACACCTCTAATAAAACTCTTCTCATAAAATTCTTTTTAATTCATTTACAAATTCCTCAACAGATTGAGTAAGTTTGCGTTGTCTTTGCTTTGCGGGTATTTCCAAATTAACTAACTCAATTGAATCATCAATGATCGGGGTTATCTCAATAACCTCTAAGGGCTTCTGTTTTGCCTTTAGAACAGCAGGCAATGGCGGAAATCTAGGTGTGTTTAAACGTAAATCGACTGTTATAACACAAGGTTTACGCAAAGATACAACCTCAATACCATCATCAACTTCTTTTTCAACTACTATTTCATCCCCATTAAAATCAATCTTAGATGCATACGCTGCGAAGCTACAACCTAAACCAGCAGCAACTCTTGCGGCAACTTGAGAGGAATCAGTATCGATGGCTTGCTTACCCGCAAAAATTACTGAAAAATCCACTCCTTTGAAATAATTAACTAATACCTGGGAAGTTTGAATCGATGTTAACTCCTCCGAGCATTTTAATAAAACACCATCATCTGCCCCCATACTCATTGCATACCGGATTGCTTGTTCATCCGAACCTACACTAACTACAGTAACTCTTGAGCAAATACCTTGTTCTTTTTTGCGAATAGCTTCCTCAACAGCTATTTCATCAAATGGGTTTATTATAAACTTTCCGGACTCGGAATAGACTTTTTTCCCATCTGTAACGAATTTAGACTGGTAATCTAGAACTCTCTTTACAAGGCAGTAAATTTGCATCCTAGCTCTTCAATATTTCGATGTGATAAAATACAAATAGTATCAATGTAAATATGTTTTTTTTATTCTCTGCTATTTCAATTCAAATTGTAGAGTTAGCAACGTTACTTCTGATAGCTTTTACTGTCTCACATGGATATCAGATGAAAATTAACCCTTTGGCTTTTGCATTTGCCGCTCTTGGTTATTTAGGAGGAGCTTCGCTTTTTGGTAAATTTAGAGTCTTTTACCACGAATTCAAACATAAATTAGTTTCTAGTTTAGTTGGGAATAAAACCAAAAAACTTGAGGTTAAAAGTGAATCGGAAGGGTATTTTGAGTATGAGTACTCGAAAGAAACTGCAAAATATAACCCCTTAATCAGCCTTTCCCCTTATTTCTTTCCTTTCGTAACTTTAGCTTTAATACCTTTCTGGTCATTTAACAACTGGATAGATGTTGAATTAAAAGAAGCTATCCTAGTCTTCGCACTTTCTTTTGATGTAGCGTCAAACATTAAAGAATTTCAAAGTCACCAATCTGATTTACAGAAAGTACCGGGAGGAAAAAAAATGGCAGGGCTATTTTTGTTAAGTTTCAACTCTTTTTTGATGATTATAGCATTGGTAGTTTCTCTTTTTGGGTATGATTGGTTTAACTATGTTTGGGTTTCTGCAATAAATTTAATTCAATCCTATTGGGAAATTTACATCAAGAACTTTTAATACTGCCTCATATAGCATCTTAAAATCCTCGAAGGTATACGCGGGAAAGTTTGCGATTCGAATAACTGAGTCTGAAAGATCTCCAAACCCCAAGCTAACCTCAAAACCAAGCTCTTTTAGCTTATCTCTTAACTCGACTGCTTTATGAAATCTAAAAGTTAAAACCGTATTACTTTGCCAATCTGGACTTGATATTAGCGGTAATAAGCCAATAGCTTTGAACTTATTTCTCAGAAAAATTGCTCTTTTCTCTGTCTCATCTCTTATCTTATTCAAACCTTTTGTCAAATACTTATCCAAGACTTTCTCAAGTAACCATAATCCAGTAACGTTTGGGGTAGCGGGAGTCATAAATTGTGTTGAAAACATATACTGGTATTTAAATGATTCAAAACCGCTCATAGCCCGCTTTCTCGATTTAAAGACTTCCAACGCCCGTTCAATTGATCTGGAACTAACTAAAGCTACACCTAATCCTGATGGTAAAGCAAAACATTTTTGAATAGAGAAAATGATGACGTCTGCTTTATTGTAATCAAAATTTTTTACGGGGAAGGTTGATACTGCGTCTAAGATTAAAATAGCATTACCACTTAAACTTAGTATCATCTCAATTTCATTACTTGGTATGTCTTGTCCAAGCGATGTTTCTCCATGTACTAAACAAATCGTATCTACCCCTTTCTTTTTCTTTAAAAAAGAAGCTATTGATCCTGAGAAACTATGATCTGAAATAACGTAAGTAACGGGAATTTTTAATGACTTTGCACAGTGTAACCACCTCTTACCAAATTCTCCAGTAACAAAAAAAAAAGATTTTTTATAAGCCAAGCTCTCTAGTGACTTCTCCCAAATTGTGCTAGCACATCCATAAAGAAATAACTTGAAGGAATTATCTAGCTGAGCTAGTTTTTTTAATTTTTGTTCAACCCTTTCAAATAAATCTTGGAACCATTGAGATCTATGATGTTTTGAGTAAACTCCCTCTTCAAAACCTTCCTTTAACCAAGTACTTAATTCGGGATGAACCTTTGTGGGGCCAGGATTAAAAACAAGCATTGATCTATTATTATGATTCTTTATCTTTCTCTTTTTATTAAAAATTGTTGATTTTGCTTTGATTCATTAGTTTTTCGAGTATTAATAACTTTACTCATTAATCCAGACTTTAAGTTATCAAGGTAAACCAATTTCACCTCTGGAGAGCTGTTGATAATCTGTATTTTTAAGCTCTCCAAAAATCGCCAATTGTATGTAGATGTAAAATTACTACCCTCAGAAGCTAATACTGCCAAACTATCCACAATCTCTATTATCCGACTAGTTTGAGATGTAAGCCAATCTGATATTCTCTTATCTTTTCTCTCTTTCACCAGCTTATCTAATGAGGGTTTATAAGCTTTAAAAGACTCCTCACTTAATGATTCAAAAAAATCAATATCAAAATGAGAATTCACAAAAGTTGAATACCACGAACTCACCCTGTCTTCTTTGGAAACTAGTGCTCCATAAACACTATAACGACCATTCCTAGTAGCTTTACTAACTTTTAGCCAATTACTAATCAATGCCCTGTCGTAGCGAAGTGAGACCATGATAAGATCAAGTTCGTTCAAACTTCGCACCCTTTCCATGCCACCAGTTAAACTTGCTTCTAATACCGCCTTTATGTCAAACGGCTCAAGGGCCGATTTAATTAGATTTCTAATCTCATAACTAGGGTGCAAAACCAGAGATGTAAGCACAAATTTTAAATCGGAAAAAAAATGAATAGCTTAATATTTTTTTTTAATTATTTCCCTATTTTTACCTAACTAGTCTTGACAATCTTAACATTAGATTTAACCTCCTTTACCCCTTCTACCATCAGTGTTGTCGCCAGTATAGCATCAATTATTCTGTGGTTATCTGTACTCCCAGTAAAATAAACAACCCGACCTCTTACCTCAAACGTTATGTTATCCAAAGGGTGTCCATTCTCTTTAAGGGCTTTTTTAACTTCCTCATATATAGTTTGATCATCTAATCTTTTTAGCACCTCAAGCCTCGATACAACTTTTTTACCAGGGTTGGAATTCTGGACTAGCTCAAAAATTGTTGCCTCATCCCAGGGGTACTCGATACTACCATTAATCTCGACCGTGTCAGCAGTACAAATTAGATTCAGGGTAGCTTTTCCACTAAGCTTACCAATAAGGTTCGGAGATGAACACTCAGTGATACTTGCCCTAGTTACCGGATTCACTTGTATTCGGGACTTAACCTTTTTTACACCCTCAATACTAAGAGCAAGACGCTCAACAGCTAGTTTATCCTCCTCTGAACTAACAGATCCTTCTAGAGTAACCTCGCCCATATAGCTAGATATTTTTACCGAGCCCAGTCCTCGTTCCTGAATTGCGTTAGCTACCCTTTCGGCAATAACGCGGTCCGGATGTTGAGCAAAGGTGAAAAAAAACATGAATAACAAGGCTCGGATCATACAATTTTATTTTAATACTTAAAGTCCTCAAAATCCATAAAACTAAGCCAAAGAATTGAAGAAGTTGTATCAAAAGTATAGCATATCTTAATGCAAAAAATTCTACTTGCGTTTATTACACTAGTCTTAATAAGTTGTAAAACCAATCAAATGGAAACTGAGCCTCGTATTGCACTAGTAAGTTTAGGAACAATTCAGCAAAAATCTAAATTAGGCCAAGATCTTCAGTTAAAAACTTCCCAAGTTAATCAAGAATTTGAGAAAGCGCGAAACTCAATAAATGAAAGAATCCAGAGAGAAGCTAATCAGATTGAAAAAATTCTACCTGCACTCTCTAATGAAGCTAAAAGGGAGAAAATAAAAGAGTTTGAAAGCAAAAAATTAGAGGCTGAAAAAGAGCTTTCTGTTATAAGGGACCAGCTTGAAAGGTTTATCCAAAGTGAGAGAAATGCATTCATCAGATCAGCAAAAGAGGCAGTTGCTGAGATAGCAAAAAGAGAAAAATTAAATCTGGTCATTGACTCGGATTCAGTTGTTTATAGTGAGGGAATAAAAGATATCTCTGAAATGGTAGCTGAAAAGTTAAATCAAGCAAAAAATAACCAAGCTGAGATATCGAACGAAGCTAGAAATAACAATGAAAACTAAATATTCATTAGAGGAGATTAAAGAGGTAATTCCTCATAGGGAGCCTTTTATTTTCATTGATGAAATACTCAATTTTAAGGATAACGAGGGAGTAGTAGCTCTTAAAAGAGTTCAGCCAGATGATTGGTATTTTGCGGGACACTTCCCTCAGAAACCCGTAATGCCAGGAGTTCTAATATTAGAAGCTTTGGCCCAAGCTGGCTGTTTTTTTTGTTTAAACTCATCTTTAGGAGCAGAAAAAGGTTCAATTCTATATTTAACAAAATGCGAAGAAGTGAAGTGGATCAGTCAGGTCACTCCTCCTACAGATCTTATCCTTGAGGTTAAATTTGTTGATAAGAAAATGAATTTCTGGTTTATGGATGCTATGGCTACCGTAAACAACAAAAAAGTGTGTACAGCTAAGATCACAGCATACTCAGAGAAGCCAAATTAAGAAGTAAATTTATGGGTACAATCATTCATCCGACAGCCATTATTGAATCTGGAGTAGAGCTCGATGACGATGTCAAAATTGGACCATATTGTTATTTATTCGGTAAAGTTAAAATCCTCAAGGGTTCAGAACTGGTGAGTCATGTAGTTGTGGGTGGTAACACGAACATTGGCGCCAATAATAAAATTTACCCTTTTGCATCTATCGGTCTAAACCCTCAGGATTTGAAGTACAAAGGGGAGCCAAGCATTTTAGAGATTGGAAATCACAACATAATAAGAGAGTATGTAACAATGCAGCCCGGCACTGAGGGTGGAGGTATGGTAACGAAAATAGGAGATAAAAATCTATTTATGGCCTACAGCCATGTTGCTCACGATTGCAAAGTGGGTAATTGCAACATTTTTTCAAACAGTGTTAATCTTGCGGGTCATGTTGAGGTTGGCAACTATACTGTGTTAGGTGGGCTATCTGGTATTCATCAGTTCGTTCGTCTTGGAGACTACTGCTTTGTAGCTGGGGGCTCTATGGTAAGACAGGATATCCCTCCATTCATCTCGGTTCAAGGAGACTCAGCTCGCGCTTATGGCATCAACAGGGTAGGACTTGAGAGAAATGGTTTTGACGAAGAGGACATAAAAATTATAAAAGACATATTTAAAATATTTTTCTTGGGAAATTTTTTGAGAGGGGAGAAAATCCAGCAATTGGAAAATATGCGTGATCATCTCAAAAACTTAAACCTAAAGCGAGCTGAGCTAGTTGAAAAGTTTCTAACATTCGTAAACGCCTCTACTAGAGGAATAGTATCGCATGGTTCAGGATGAAGCTTTTGGTCTAATAATTGGAAAAGGAGAATTAGCGTTAAAAGTTTCCGAACTAGCTAATAAAAAAAACAAAGTTATTAACTGTTTCCTTGATTCACATAACTTTTATCAATTTAAAAAAAAGTTTAAATACGCTCCTGCTTTTAACATTGGCATAACTCAGATTTCAAAAATACTAAATCTATTTAAAAAAAATAACGTAAGGAGAATAGCAATGATTGGGTATTTTGTTAAACCCTCGTGGCTATCATTTCTCTTAGCTGACAAACATTTTAAATCCCTTCATACTAAACTTCATGAACAAAGTGCGACCCTTATCGGAAAAGAACTGATTAAATTCGTTGAATCCCAAGGTTTCGATGTTATTGCTGCGGACGAACTAGCACCGGAGGTGCGCATACCTGAAGGTTACTACGTTGGTAATTTCTATGAAGTAAAAGATGAAAGTGAACTTGGATTCCAATTTTTGATTATAAATTCAGTTTTTCATTTTGCTCAATCAGTTGTAGTTAAAGGGAAAAGGATCATATCCTCTGAGGACCATCTTGGCACGGATGCACTAATTAATAGAATTAAGCTAAGTAGAATCAAAGACTGTGTTTTAGTTAAATGCAGAAACAGATTTCAAGATATTAGATTTGATTTACCTGTGGTTGGAGATTCTACAGTGCTCGCTTTAAAGAGAGCCGGATTTAAGGCTTTAGTAGTTGAAGCAAATACTACGCTAACTGAAGATTTATCTAGATTAATCTCATTATGCGAGAAATATAGAATCTCCTTTTTTTCCGTTAATATCCAAACAATTGAAAAAAATTATTTTTTGGATCAATTAAACTCTAAAATCTGGGGCTCCGCTGGTTAACACCATAGATTCTTATTTGTGTATAATTTTACAAAATGCCAATTATTCAAACACAAGAGGATAAAAGTATTCTATTTAAGAAAAGACACTCGGCTAGTCATGCTCTTGCTCAAGCAGTTTTAGAAATATTTCCTGGAGCTCAATTGGGCATTGGTCCGGCAACGGATGATGGATTTTATTATGACTTTTTATTAGAAGAAAAAATTACCCCTGAACACCTTCCAATTATTGAACAAAGAATGAAAGAGATTATAAAACAAGGACATGATTTAATTTATGAAGAGATTCCTGATGAGGAGAAAGCAAAAGCATTATTCAAAAACCAAAGATTTAAGGTTGAATTAATAGAGGACATAAAAAACAAGGGAGAAAAAATATCCATTTACAGACAAGGAGACTTTTATGATTTATGCAAAGGACCTCACGTAAAAAGTTTTAAAGATCTTAATCCTGATGGTATTAAGCTTCTAAAGGTAGCTGGTGCATACTGGAAAGGGGATGAAACTAGGGAAATGTTTCAAAGAATCTATGGAACTTATTTTGACAAAAAAGAAGAACTAACTGATTATCTTGAAAAATTATCGCAAGCTGAAAAATATGATCATCGAGTGCTTGGTAAACAGCTAAAAATTTTCATGATTTCTCAAAGTATTGGCGCCGGACTTGTAACTTGGTTACCAAAGGGGGCTCAAATAAAACATACCTTGGAAACCATGCTAAGAAAAATTTTAACTGAGTACGGGTATGTTTTTACAAGCACTCCACATATAGGGAAGGCTGAATTATGGAACACAAGTGGTCATCTGGATCACTATCAAGAGAATATGTTTCCCCAGATGGTATTTGATAATGAAGCTTTTTTTCTAAAACCGATGAATTGTCCTTTTCATATAGAGGTATTTCGAACTCTTGTACAAAGTTATAGAGATTTACCCTTGAGACTTGCAGAATTTGGAACCGTTTATAGATATGAACGCTCAGGCACTTTACACGGATTGACTCGAGTAAGAGGATTTACCCAGGATGATGCTCACATATTCTGTTCAAGAGATCAACTTTTTGACGAGCTTTCTGCTTTAATTGAAATGTGTTTTAAAATACTGCATATATTTAAATTTCAAAATCTTAAAATCTACTTGTCTACCAAACCAAACAACTCCACAGGTGATACTGAAATTTGGAGCTTTTCAGAGGAGATCTTAAAGCGCGTTTTAGATGATAAAGGAATATATTACTACGTTGATTGGGGTGGTGGAGCTTTTTATGGGCCCAAAATAGATCTTAAAGCAGAGGATAATTTAGGCAGGGAGTGGCAGCTAAGTACAATTCAGCTTGATTTTAATTTACCTGAAAAATTCAAAATAAGTTTCACAAACAAAAATAACCAACCTGAGAGACCAATAATAATTCATCGAGCGATTTTAGGCAGCATGGAGAGATTCATAGGGGTGTTATTAGAGCATTTTAAAGGCAACCTCCCATTTTGGATAAGTCCAGAGCAAATGAGAATTATAACAGTTTCGGAAAGCCACATACCATATGCAGAAGAAATAGCCCAAATACTAAAAAATTTTAGATTAACAAAAGATTACAGTGCTGAAAAATTGGGGTTTAAAATACGGAATGCAGAGGTTGATAAGATACCTTGCATGATAATAATTGGGGACAAGGAAGAATCATCTAAAACTGTTAGTGTTCGATTTAAAGGCGCCAAGACTTCTGAGGTAATACTCGCGGATAACCTTTATGATTTCTTTAAAAATAAGGAAGAATGTTGGGAGTAATTTTTTACTTAATTTTAGCGGCTTCCGTAGCATCTTTAGGTAAACTTTATCACACAGACATGGTAACAAACTCAATTATTTTAGCCTCAGTGATGTTGTGTCTATCAGCTTTAGGGTTTCAAATTAGCTTGATTTTTATCCAACGCATAATTTTTTTTCTAGCTCTTCTACTTTTCCCTTCAAACATAATTTTATCAACTACTTTTAATACCAATTTTGGTAAAGGTTTTGAACCTTTAGGAGGGTCTTTGCTTATTATTGGGCTTATTACTCTGAGTTTTTTACGCAGATGAGTTTAAAATTTGCTCACCTTCACGTTCATACTGAATACAGTTTTCTTGATGGTGCTAATAGGATTGATAAGCTTGTTAACAAAGCAAAAGAATTAGATTTTGAAGCTTTAGCTATTACTGATCACGGCAATTTATGTGGAGTAATGGATTTTTACAAGGCTTGTAAAGCAGCAGGTATCAAGCCAATTATAGGTTGCGAACTATATATAGAAGGATCTGAAAATCAGAATTATCACTTAACTGTATTAGTTAAAAACTACGAAGGGTGGAAAAACTTATCACGGCTATCAAGCCGCTCTTTTTTAGAGAATTTTTACTATAAACCAAGGATAAAAAAGAGTTGGCTTACTGAGTATAGGGAAGGTCTAATAATTCTCTCCGGTTGTTTGGCCTCAGAATTAGCAGATTATGTTATTAAAGAAAGGTTTGACTTAGCGGACAATCTTCTCGAATTCTATCAAAAAAATTTTCGTGAAAACTTTTACCTAGAAATTCAACCTCATAAAATACCTAACCAGGAAAAATTAAACTCTTATCTCTTGGATAGATCAAAACTTTTTGGAATTCCATACGTAATAACGAATGATGTTCATTATCCTACTGAGGATTACCATCTAGCTCAGGAAGTTCTTATGTGCATCAGCACTAGAAAAACTTTAGATGATCCCTCTAGGATTAGACATGAAGGTTTAAAATTAAACTTAAAAACTGCAAACGAAATCATTCAAGATTTAGGCAATGAATCATGGGTTGAAGAGGGCCTAAAAACAGCTTACGAAGTAGCAAAAAATATTGATTTTGAATTCAAACCACAGCCAATATCTGTGCCAAAAATAACAAATTCACCGGATGAATCTTTCAAGCTGTTAGAAGAGAAAGCTAGAAACGCATTTCAAATGAAAATACTTAAGCAAGAGGCTGATTCAGAACTTGATAAATACTTAACTCGCTTAGAGTTTGAACTTGATCAGATAAAAAAGATGGGTTTCTCAGAATATTTTTTAGTTGTAGCTGATTTTATTGAATGGGCAAAAAAAAATAATATACCAGTTGGGCCCGGACGAGGTAGTGTAGCTGGAAGCCTTGTAGCATATCTACTCGGAATAACTGAGATAGATCCCTTAAAATATAACCTTTTTTTTGAGAGGTTTTTAAACCCTGAGAGGATTTCATTACCAGATGTTGATGTTGATTTTTGTTATGAAAAAAGAGACAAAGTTATTGAATACGTAATTGAAAAGTATGGAAAAGATAAGGTTGCAGCTATAGTCACCTTTGGGACCTTAAAAGCGAAAGCGGCGATAAAAGATGTTGGAAGAGTGCTGGGATTCTCTTTCTCAGAAGCTGAAAAAATGGCTCAGCTAATCCCTGCTCCAAGACAAGGATTTGATTACACTTTAGCTGAGAGCATTGAACTTGAACCCAAGTTAAAAAAAGCTCTTGAATCAGAAAGGTATAAAAATTGGTTAGAGATAGCCTTAAAACTTGAAGGTTTAACTAGACATGCCTCGAAACATGCTGCTGGTATTGTCATTAGCGGTCAATCACTGATGGATTTGATACCGCTAATGATTGATAAGGATCAAAATATCATTACCCAATTCTCGATGCACCACCTAGAGGAGTTTGGATTAATTAAGTACGATTTCCTTGGTCTTGAAACATTAACATTTATCAGCGAAGTTCAGACAAAAATTGAAAAAAGTCGAGGTATTCAAATAAACCTTAGTAAAATACCTCTTGATGACCCAGCTGTGTATAACTTGCTTTCTTCAGGAGATACATTGGGTGTTTTTCAACTAGAATCAAGTGGGATTAGGGAGTTATTAAAAAAAATAAAGCCTACCTGCTTTAATGATTTAATTGCTATTTTAGCCTTGTACAGGCCCGGTCCTCTTGAATCAGGGATGGTTGAAAAATATATTAATCGAAAAAACGGAAAAGAAAACATAACATACCTTGATGAGAGACTTAGTGACATTTTAAAAGAAACCTTTGGAATAATCGTATATCAAGAGCAAATCATGCAAATTGCTCAGAAGTTAGCAAATTACACTTTAGCTCAAGCTGATATTCTCCGTAAAGCTATGGGAAAGAAAAATCCAGAGGAAATGCAAAAACAAAGATCCAAATTCGTCGAAGGATGCCAAGCTAATGGAATATCAGCATCTGTAGCAAACGAGATATTTAATCAAATGGAAACTTTTGCACGCTATGGCTTTAATAAGAGTCATAGTGCCGCATATGCGTTGATTAGCTACAGATCCGCATACTTGAAAGCTCATTTTTTAGAGGAATTCCTCGCAGTGCTTCTAAGTTTTAAATCACAAGATTCTGAAAAAATATACGAGATAATTAATTACGCTAGAGAGAAAGGCATTAAAATAAAACCTCCTGATATTAATGAGAGTTTGGCTGACTTTGTTGTTAAAGATAGAAATATTATTTTTGGGCTAGAGGCAATTAAAGGGATATCGAGAGCTGTAGCTGAAAAAATAGTTGAAGAGAGGTCTAAAGGACCTTTTAAATCTTTCTATGATTTTAAGGCAAGGTGTTCGGAAATAATACCGAATAGAAAAATATTTGAGGCTTTGATCTCAGCTGGAAGTTTTGATTCAATATCAAACTCAAGAAAAAGTTTGCTTAAAGCTTTAGATAAAGAAAAAAATCCAAAACTTTTATTTGATATTGACCAAAGCTTACCCTCTCAGGATCAAGAAACAATCCTTGATAGATTGAGAATTGAACGAGATTTTCTTGGATTTTATCTATCTGCTCATCCCCTTGATTTTTTTTGTTTTAGCACTAGCACTGAGGATAAATTGTCCAATTTAAAATCTTTGAAAAGTGAATCAAATGTTTACGCAGTTGCTATTATTCAAAATGTTAAGTTTAAATCAGGAAAGAAGGGTGACAGGTACGCCACATTTTTATTAGAGGATAAAACCGGTGTAGTTAACGCTATTTGCTGGTCTAACGTGTTACAAAAAGTGGAGGATTTTTTGTTGTCTGGAGAGATTGTATTTGTTAAAGGTTATGTCAGATTAAGAGACGACTCAGTCATAGTAAATGTCAATGATATTCAGCCTTTTGAGAGCGGTATAAAAGCTGGATGTGAAAAAATCTTCTTTGCAATTCCAGAGGAAAACATACAGAGAA
Source organism: uncultured bacterium (assembly GCA_938038205.1). Taxonomy (GTDB): domain Bacteria; phylum Bdellovibrionota_C; class UBA2361; order JANWWW01; family JANWWW01; genus CALHSA01. The sequence goes on from CALHSA010000003.1 coordinate 37,884, forward strand.
TCGAGCCAGAACGAATACTCGAAATTGTTAAAAATCACAAAGGCAATATTCCTATGGAAATTCTTTTTATTGATAATAAAGGAAAAATCATTAAAAGACTAGATCATAGAAATTTCAGGGTTGAGCCATCTATGGCACTGATTTTACAGTTTATTAGTTTTGCCTACATTAGTCATGTTGACTTTTTAATAAAAACATCAAAGATTTTTGAAGCCGTGGATAAGGATAAAAAAGACTTACCTTTTCAAGAATTAAAAATAAATTAATTAGATCTAAATAAGTTTAAAGCACACCCTTTTTTAAACCATTGAATTTGCTCATCCGAATATGAGTGCGACAAATGTATAACGATCTCATCTAGATTGTTTTTAACAACACACTCAATCGGTTTATTAGGTTGAAACCAATCAGAATTAAACTTAAATGACACTAATGAATCTTCTTGAAAGATATCATAATCCTGAGGATTGATAAATGTAAGAGCCAAAATACCCTGTTTTTTTAGGTTTGTTTCATGAATCCTAGCAAAACTTTTCGCGATGACTACTTTGCAATTCAAGTACCTAGGGGTCATAGCAGCATGCTCTCTGCTAGATCCTTCTCCATAGTTTTCATCACCTACTATGATCCAACCTACCCCTCGCTCCTTGTAATAACGTGCAACATTTGCAGGGGTAGATATCTCGCCTGTCAAAACATTTCTTGCCGTTCCAGGCTCAGAGGTGAAAGCATTAACTCCAGCCAGAAGTAAGTTATCTGAGATCCGATCTAGATGCCCCCTATATTTTAACCAAGGCCCAGCCGGCGAAATATGATCTGTTGTGCATTTACCAACAGCCTTGAATAGGACCCTAAGATTTTTAAAATCCTCTACTTTTGGAGGTTCAAAAACAGGTAACAAAGCTAAGCGATCACTCTCAGGGGAGATCAAAACTGAAACCGATTTACGCTCATTTGGATTCGCTCGTTTAAACCCTTCATATGTTATAACATACCCATTTGGGGGTAAGTCCTCTCCTCTTGGTGACTCGAAAAATTTTCCAGAACCATTGATAGGATCTACCAGTGGGTTTGCATCGAGTGTGCCATAAAAAGATATCGCAGTTACCAACTCTGGACTACTTATAAATGCCATGGTTTCTTCATTTCCATCATTCCTCTTCTTAAAATTTCGGTTATAGCTAGTCACGATTACGTTTTTTTCTCCTTTTTTAATATCTTTCCTCGTCCACTGACCAATACAAGGGCCACAAGCGTTAGCTAAAACCTGGGCTCCAACAGCCTCAAAAATATCTAATATACCATCTCTTTTTATAGTTTGGAGAATTTGATCAGACCCTGGAGTTACAAGCAAAGGTATTTTAACTTTGAGTCCCATGTCAAACGCTTGCTTTGCTATGGAAGCAGACCTCGAGAGATCCTCGTAACTCGAATTGGTACAGGATCCTATTAGGCCGTATCTAATATTAACTGGTATTTGATTTTCATATAAGAATTGCCGCATCTCGTAAACCGAGTGAAATAGGTCTGGCGTGTGAGGACCTACCCATCCTGGAACTAATGAACTTAAATCAATATGAATAACCTCATCATAAAATTTTTCTGGGTTTTCAAGAACTTCTTTATCCGCCTGAAAATACTCCATCTTCTCTTCAACGAGCTTTGCTACATAATCTCGCTCCGTAAGTTGTAAATACTTCAAAGCCCTTTCATCAATTGGAAAAATTGATGTGGTAGCACCCAGCTCCGCACCCATATTTGTTATAGTAGCTCGCCCAGTAAGACTCAACTCAGAAACCCCTGGTCCAAAGTACTCAAGTATTTTCCCTGTTCCACCTTTAACCGTAAGCAAAGATGCAACTTTAAGTATTACATCCTTAGCCGAGCACCAAGGTTTTAGCTTCCCTGTTAACATCACTCCTACTAACTTTGGAAATGTTACGGTCCAGTTAAGTCCAGCCATGACCTCAGCAGCATCAGCCCCACCAACTCCTATGGCTAGACAGGACAGGCCTCCCGCATTTGGTGTATGGGAGTCGGTCCCTATTATTAAATTTCCTGGAATCGCATACTTTTCAAGAACTACTTGATGAATTATGCCTGCTCCTGGAGCCCAGAAATCAATACCATACCTTAAGCAAGCTGACTCTAAAAAATCATAAACTTCCTTATTTTCATCTATAGCCCTTAAAAGATCACTTTTTGCCCCCTCTTCAGCTCGTATTAAATGGTCACAGTGAACTGAGGATGGGACAGCAACATAATCTCGACCCGCTGTTATAAACTGAAGTAGCGCCATCTGAGCAGTTGCATCCTGCATAATCACCCTATCAGGTTTCAAAACTAACTCATCTATTCCCTTTCTAAAGTTGAGCTCAGAATTAGACGCTAAATGAGCAAATAATATTTTTTCTGATAACGTCAACGGACGAGAAATTTTCGTTTTTATTCTGTTAATCTTTTCAAAGTAATTTTTATAAAATTCCTCAACCCACAAACGGTCTAGAGCTTCCATTATTTTTTTATTTTATCGAATTTATCAAGTTCATAAAACTCCCGTACAAATCTTCAAGCTAAAATTCAGTGTCCTTGTTTAAAAGATCATAATTCACCAGAAATTGGAGTAATGAAAAATAACTTAAATCCATTTTGTCTAGCCACTCATTAACCTTTTTCTTATCATGCTTGTATAGAAGCAGAAGTAATTCGTCATAACGTGGTATGTAGAAAAAACTATCATCCAACACTAACTTTGTTTTCTCTCCAGTAAGAATTGAGATTAAATGGTTCGGAATTATTAAAAACACTTCAAATCCTAGATCTGCATAACCCCTACCCCAAAAATCATAATGACATGGATCCTTACTTAACTGTAACTTAGATAAAACTTGTAGGGCATCCTCATCTACAACCACTTAAAATCTACACTCAAATAACACGGAATTAATATGACTTGAGCTTAAAGATTGCAGATTCTCGTTAATCTCAATTGAATAAACGTCAAAATCGTATTTTGGGCACAGAACAACATCTTCTGAGCCTGCTTCATCCCTTTTAGTCCAACTAACGTAAACCTGCTGCTTTTTTAGATTAACTAGGTTCATTTCCAAGAACAATGTTCCCATCTGCTTACGAAATCTGGCATACGACGAAGAATGCACATTGAAAAGATTTAAAACCCTTATCAGCGAATCACTATCAGTATCATGGCTTGCTTTCGCTATGAAAGGCTGAAAAACATAACTCTCTTGGTGTAAGACAATTTCAGAATCAAGATTAACTAAACTGTACTCTAATTCAATCCAGTACTTTCTGTGACTTAACGGAATGAGGAATCCCACGGGGACAAAATCAAAAAACTTTTGATGTTTAAGTTCAATCACCTCCAATTTCTCAGACAACACTGATCCTGAACTATTTTTAAGACTGATTGAAACATTTAAGCTGACCCTACTAGATTTCCTCCCTAAAAAATTACACGAACAAGACATATACAGTATGTTTCCGTAAATGCTTATCTCTCTCAAACAAACTGGCGATACTTGAGATAAAGTAAAAACCCTTCTATTCAGGAATAATTTTGCTAAATCAATGTTTTTTGGCTCCAAAAGAATTTGCTCAAGGAAAGATACCTCTTTGTCTGAATTAAAAAAAATCAAACCAGGCTCTCGAGCCATTAGAAGTATTTGAGCTAAATCCGATGGAGTTTTTAGATTTGTTATTTTTGATGCTAACTCCAAAATAACTTTAGCTAACCTAACCATTTAACCTAAGGGAAAGTTTATGATGATTCTGGCAAAATTTAAATATAAAAAGTAAACTAAAAAACATGAAAGAGGTAAGAATGCCTCAGTTAAGTGACACAATGACCGAGGCAAAAATTTTAAAATGGAATAAGAAAGTTGGTGATTCAATTAAGCGAGGTGATATTTTGGCGGAAGTGGAAACTGATAAAGCAAATCTTGAGATAGAGGCTTTTGAAGAAGGGTATTTAACAGAAATCAGATTTGAAGAAGGGACCAGGGTATCTGTAGGTGAGGTAATTGCGGTTATTTCCAATACTCGTGAAACTAACGCAAGCATTACAAACCCCATACCTGTAGGTAAAACTGAAGAGGAGGAAAAGAAAGTCACAGACAAAAAACAAGGGTCGCAAGTTCATTCAGGAAAATCGAATGGTAGTAACTTTTTAGGATTAGAGAAAAGAGTTAAAGCCTCTCCACTTGCAAAAAAAGTAGCTCAGAGTATGGGTATTGATGTGTCAGAAATTCAAGGTTCTGGACCACATGGTAGGGTAATTATCCGAGACATTCAGAGCATTAGTTCCAATTTGCCAAAAGTAGAATCAGCGAAGTCAGAGAATTTAGATGGAAGCTCATTAAACTCAGAGGTGAACTCGTTAAACGAGGAGTTGTCGGGTATGAGGCGAGCAATTGCACAAGGTATGGTAAAAAGCTTCTCAGAGATACCTCATTTCTACATAAAAGCGTCAGTTCAAGTGGATAGACTTTTAGAGTTTAGGGCTAATTTGAAAGAGTTGCCAGTTTATGCAAATCTCTCAATCACCCATATCATACTCAAAACTCTAGGCAATGTTATTAGAGAGTTTCCTAGTATAAATGTTAAATTTGACGGAAAACAGATTATTAGGCATACTTCAGTTGATATTGGGATTGTGGTAGGGGTAGACGATGGGCTGGTAGTACCAATTTTAAAAAGAGTAGATGAGAAAAATCTGGCAGAGATAATCGCTGATGCCGATTTGTTAATTAGCAAAGCTAGACAACGTAAATTATCTACACATGATTTATCTGGAGGTTGTTTTGCTGTATCTAATCTTGGAATGTTTGGAGTTGAGGATTTCTCAGCAATTATATATCCCGGTCATGTTGGCATTTTAGCTGTCTCTTCGACTAGAAAGGTTCCTATTGTTGAAAATGAACAGATTAAGATTGTAAATAGTCTAAATTTAACTGCATCATTTGATCACAGAGTTGTAGATGGAATCCTGGGAGCAAATTTTGTAAACAGAATTAAAAAATACTTAGAGCATCCTGAGCTTATTTTAGCCTAAGCTTATTAGGATCTTTTTACCTTTATGTTAAAATCTTATTAACTGTGAGGCGTCTGATTGTTATTGGTGGGGGACACGCGGGAATTGAGGCCTCTGCTGCTGCGGCTAGGATGGGTTGCGATGTTATTATGATAACGCTCTCGAGAAACAAGATAGGTGAAATGTCATGTAATCCGGCTATCGGTGGGGTTGGTAAAGGTCAAATTGTTAAAGAAATTGATATTCTTGGCGGTATTATGGCCCAAGCAATAGACCGAACTGGAATCCAATTTCGCAAGTTAAACTCTTCAAGAGGGTGCTCAGTGATAAGCTCGAGATCTCAGGCGGATAGATATCTGTATCAGAAATGGATGCAAAATAGGATTGAAACATACTGTAACATTAAAATTCTTGAAGATGAAGTTGAAAGCATCTGTGTAAAGAATAACAGGGTAAATGGTGTTGAAACTGTGAGAAACGGATTTATTAAAGCCGATGCTGTAGTCGTAACAACTGGAACCTTTCTTAAAGGGTTGATGCACCAAGGAGAAAAAAAAATTCAGGGAGGAAGATACTCTGAACCACCTGCAAATAACCTTAGTAACAATCTGCTTGATTTAGGTTTTGAACTAATAAGATTAAAAACTGGAACACCCCCTCGATTATTAAAAAGTTCAATAAATTTTGATGGACTAATAAAAGTACCTCCAGATAAAACAATTGAACCATTCTCTTTTTGGAGTAGATCCGTCAATTTACCTCAGATAGATTGCTACCTTACGGCAACAAATGATAGTGTTCATGATATAATTCTAAAAAATAGAGAGAGAAGTCCAATTTTTAATGGCCAAATTCAGGCTTGTGGTCCAAGGTATTGTCCCTCAATTGAAGATAAAGTCTTTCGTTTTAGCAACAAAACATCACATCAGATTTTTCTAGAACCGGAGGGGTTAGACTCAGATATTATTTACCCTAATGGAATATCAACAAGTTTACCTATTGAAGTTCAAGATCAATTCATTCGTCTGATCCCGGGACTTTCAGATGTTAAAATAGTTAGATATGGTTACGCGGTTGAGTATGATGCCATAAAACCAACCCAACTTAAACAAAGCTTAGAAGCTAAACACATCGAAGGAGTTTTTTTTGCGGGACAAATAAACGGAACATCTGGATACGAAGAAGCTGCAGGACAAGGTATTATTGCTGGCATTAACGCTGCTCTGTACCTAAAGGGGGAACCGCCTTTTGTATTAAAACGAAATGAAGCCTATATTGCGGTTATGATAGATGATCTAACTTCATTGGGGGTCGAAGAACCATATAGGATGTTTACGAGCAGGGTAGAGTACAGGCTCTCTATCCGAGAGGATAACGCCTTTGTAAGATTAGGTGAATATGCTATTAAACTTGGACTCCTACCTGAACAAAAGAGAGTAACTCTTGAGAAAGCTCTACAGTCTTATCACTTTTTAAAATCAAATGCAAACAAGCTAAAGGTTGATATCTCAGGTGAAAGTATGAATCTTGAAAAAGCCGCAAAACGAGCTGATATCGAATTTAAGTACGGAGAATACGCCTTTAATTTTGGGGTTGAGGAAAAAGTTTTAAGGGCTGTAGTTAATGATATCAAGCTCTCAGGATATTTGGCACGGCAGCATCGTGAAATATCATGGCTTGAGAGAGTTGAATCTATTAAGCTTCCTAAAGAATTAGATTACTCTCAAATTCCCGGGCTAAGAAGAGAGTTTGTTGAAAAACTATCAAAAATACGACCGGAAACCTTAGGACAAGTAGCAAGGATGCCTGGAGTAACACCATCGACAATAGTAACATTGGAGTTGTATATAAAGAAAAAAAATGAGTCAAAACAAGTTAGTTATTGTTGAAAGTCCAACAAAGGCAAAATTAATATCCTCATTTCTTCCCTCAGATTTTGAAACTGTTGCAACTTTAGGTCATATACGAGATCTCCCAACTAACAAGAAACAGATTCCAGAGAAGTACAAAAAAGCTGAGATGAGTGCGTTAGGAGTTTTAAGTAACTCTTTTACTCCAATTTACGTTGTCTCGCCGGAGAAGAAGAAAGTGGTGGAAACTTTAAAACAGAAGGTCAAAAATTCAAATACATTATATATTGCGACTGACGAAGATAGAGAGGGAGAATCAATAGGTTGGCATATCATTGATGAACTAAATTTAAAAAAAGAGATAAAAAGGTTAACTTTTCACGAAATATCAAAAGCCGCAATACTGAATGCTTTAAAGTCTCCTCGAGAGATTGATTTAAGCTTAGTAAAAGCTCAAGAGGCTAGAAGAGTTTTAGATAGATTGTATGGATACTTAATAAGCCCAATTTTATGGAAAAAAATAAGTAAAGGATTGAGTGCCGGAAGAGTTCAGAGTGTAGCTCTAAGATTACTTGTTGAAAGAGAGGAGGAGAGGCTAAAGTTTAAATCTGCTAGCTACTGGTCGTTATCAGTTGAGTTTCAGAAAGATGGTATCACTTTTTCTGCAAAGCTAGACAAAATAAATGGTCAGAATGTGGCTTCTAGTAAGGATTTCAACCCGGAAACAGGAAAGCTTGAAACAAATGCTATTCTACTCACGGAAGATCAGGTAAATCATATTCTTGAGGAGATTAAAAGCTTCACTCCAAGGGTTACCTGGATTGACTCTAGAGATGTTACGTTAAAAAGTCCTTCCCCATATATAACTAGCTCTCTTCAGCAAGAAGCTAATAGAAAGTTTGGATTTTCTCCAAAGTACACTATGAATTTAGCTCAAAAACTTTATGAGAATGGTTATATAACATACATGCGGACCGATTCAGTTAATCTGTCTCAAGAGGCAATTAAGGTAATTAGAGATTTAATTCTCTCAAATTTTGGAAACGAGTATTTGCCCGAATCCCCCAAAAAATACAAAAGTTCAGTTAAAAATGCTCAAGAGGCTCATGAAGCAATTAGACCAGTTTTCTCTCAGGAATTATCAGTAGGGGAGATAGAAAAAAAATTGGGGAAAGACGCTTCAAAACTTTTTGATTTAATATTTAAAAGAACTCTCGCCAGTCAAATGGTTGATGCAGTAGCTCGAAGAACCTCTATAAAAATATCCGCAGGACCATACGAATTTCGAGCTTCAGGAAAAGTCATATCTTTTCCTGGTTACTTAAAAATATTTGATTCAGATTTAAATGAAGAAATTCTTCCAGACTTAAAAATAGATGAATCTCTGATGGTTAAAGATTTTAAAAGCAGCATGAAAACAACAAATCCTCCTTCAAGATTCACAGAGGGTGCATTGGTTCGTGAGCTTGAAAAAAGGGGTATTGGTCGACCATCAACTTGGGCATCAATTGTAGATCTAGTTACACGTAAGGAATATGCATTTAAAAAGAACGGTTTCCTTATACCAACTTTTTTATCTTTTGTAATTGTTAGACTGCTTAGAGAGTATTTTCCAGAATTAATAGACTATGAGTTTACAGCTAGAATGGAGGATCAGCTAGATAAAATAGCAAAAGGTGAAGTAAGTTACGAGAGTTTTTTAAATGAGTTTTATTATGGCTCTTCAGAAATGCCAGGATTAAGGGAACTGATTGATGAAAGATTTCCAAAAATTGACTCAAGAAAAATCTGTACAATCCCCATAGCTCAAGATGTCGACAAGCAATTTTATGTTAGAGTTGGTAAAAACTCAGTATCTTTAACTGATGGTGAGAGATATGCAGGAATATCTCTAAACACTGCCCCGGATGAATTAAAGCCTGAGGTATGTAAAGCCATCCTTTTTGGTGAAGGAATCTCAGATCAGGAAGGTAAATTAATATCTGAAAAATATGGAAAGTATGGAAGGTACTTAGAAATCAAAGAGGGAGAAACTACGAAAAGAATTTCTTTACAATGGCTTGGGAATAAAGTTTTAGATGATCAAACCAAGAATATAATCTCACAACTGCCAAAAAGTCTTGGATACTCTGAGTATTTTAAATCTGATATTACTTTGAATGTTGGTCAGTACGGTCCATATTTAGCCGTTAACAATACATTTAAAAGCATCCCAGTTGAGAAAATATCCACAATAAATTTACAAGAGGCAGAGGTGATTTTAAAGCAGGTAGAGGCAAATACTAGAGTTCTTGGAGTGGATAGCCAAGGAGAGGCAGTTATAGTTAAAAAAGGCCGATTTGGATTTTATCTAAAAAAAGGTACAAAAAAGGTTAAAATAAAAGATCCTAATCTTGATTTCGAAAAAGCTTTGAGCATTTTAGAAACATCCTCTAATTAGCTTTGTTTGAATTGTTTAACAAACTTAATCATCTCCTCCTCTGAGACCTCTTTAACTTTTAGTAAATAAATTATTTCCTCAAAAAAAATAACCATAGATTCCAGGTCATCTACAAATGAGAAAACTATATCACCTAGGGACGATGAAGATGGAATAAAAACTATCGATCCAACACCTAACAGTCTACCAAAAATAGCAGGCCAAAGAGATTTGATTTTAGCTACTTCCTGCCAAAATAAACTTCTTAGCTTAGTTGGTCCAAAGAGTGTTCTCTCTTCCCTAATAATTCTTCTTGATGTAACAATGAGCCTCAAAGATGAGTGCTTTTTGTAAATCCCGATAAAAATTAAGTTCGATAAAATAAGACCAACGATTGGACCATATTTGGATGGAGCTACAGGTTCTAAAACACCACTATATATCAATAAAGCTATCAAGGTACCAATTAAGATTGCCTTCACAGCTCCCAAAACCAAAAACCATTTACTCATCCTAACCTCTAATAGTGGCACCTCCCCGCTCTGGAAAATTTTACCCATAAAAAAGAATTCTTATTAAATATTTCTTTAAGATAAGTTTACCTCAGGAGATGGATCTATTCGAAGTGGATTATCAATAAAAACACCTGCAATCATTAAAATTAATAGTGAGACTGGAAGGATAAAATATACTAAAATCCACGGACCCTCAAATTTTAGATGCATAAAATACATTAAAACTAAACTAGCTTTGATCGTAGCGATTGAAAGCGCTATCAAAATATTAACCTTACCAAAGTCCACAATATGACCGGAGACTCTGGGGGATAAAATAACTGTAATTATAGTTAAAAAAACTAACACAGCAAAAACTTTCCAAAAGACTCGTGGATGAATTACATGACCTAACTCAGCCATACTTAATCAATTAAATACAATAACGGAAATAAAAAAATCCATATTAAATCGACCAAGTGCCAATACAGAGCAGCCAATTCAACAGGTGTGTAATACTTTTCTGAAAACCTTTCCCTTCTAGCCAAAAATATAACCCAGAGTAAAACACCCATACCTATTAAGACATGGAGAGCATGTAAACCAGTCATTACGTAATAAAGTCCAAAATAGTTTTTATACTGAGTAGAGAACTCCGCCGAGTTCCAAAGTTCAGTGCCAGGAAAATAACCATGACGATACTTCGCTGAATATTCAAAGTATTTGATAACCAGAAAGGCTAGACCGCAAATGAAAGATACCGTGAAATTCTTTACTACCCCCTGATTATCATTTATCTGAGCCTTATAAACGGCTATCGCGGCTGTACAACTACTAAAAAGCAAAATCAAAGTATTCAAGCCACCTAATTTCCAATCAAGTTTAGTTGCTGCATGTTGAAAACTCTCAAAATATGCCCAGTTATAAATTGCAAACGCCGTAAACAAAACAGAAAATAACAAAATCTCAGTAGCTAAAAATAACCACATTCCGAATTTTGCAGCATGATATGCGTTTATAGGATCAATATGGTGATATACTGGAGGAGCTCCCCTTCCTCCTACCTTTGAGTAAACACTCTCAGCCACTTACACCTCCTTTTAAACCAAGATCTTCAAGTGGCTTTCCATAATCATACCTTCCAACTGTCACAATCGGCGTATTAATAAAGTTGTCATGAGGCGGAGGACTAGGAGCTTGCCACTCTAACCCTAACGCTTTGTAAGGATTTGCCGGGGCTTTCTCTTTCGAAAAAACCCAACTTAACGCAAGATTCAATAAAGCCAAAGTATATCCAATAGCATTGAAAAACATTCCTATAGTCGATAGACGATGCATTGGCTCAAATTCTGGTATGTAGAAGGCATAACGTCTAGGCATACCCTGAACTCCTAAAATAAACTGAGGCAGAAAAGTAACATTGAAGCCTATAAAAATTAACCAAAAAGCAAAAATTGCTAATTTTTTGTTGTACATTTTACCCGTAATTTTTGGAAACCAAAGATGTAACCCCGCGATTAAACCAATTACAGCTCCTCCTTGAATTGTATAGTGGAAATGAGCAACTACAAAATACGTATCATGATAAAAAATATCTAACCCCAAAGTCGCTAAAAATATACCCGTTGTGCCAGCAATCATAAATAGGAATACAAAAGCCATAGCATATAACATAGGGGCTTCAAAAGATATTGCTCCCTTGTACATAGTGCTAACCCAATTAAAAACCTTTATTGCAGTTGGAATAGCTACTCCAAAAGTTGTCGCTGAGAAGAAAGCCTGACTAAATGGACTCATTCCTGCCGTGTACATGTGGTGAGCCCAAACAATAAACGATACCGCAGCGATACCTACTGAGGAGAATACTACTGCTGAATAACCAAAAATAGGTTTTCTGGAGAAAATAGGAATAATTTCTCCAATAATTCCAAATGCAGGGAGTACCATTATGTACACAACGGGGTGACTATAAAACCAAAAAAAGTGTTGATACAGAATAGGATCACCCCCTTTTTCTGGGTCAAATATCCCAACACCTAAAACTTTTTCAGCTATTAGTAATAACAAAGTTATACCAACAACCGGAGTTGCAAGGACCTGAATAATACTAGTTGCATATAGTGACCAAACAAAAACCGGTAGCTTAAACCATGTCAAACCTGGAGCTCTTAATCTATGAATGGTAACTATAAAATTTAACCCAGTTAGAATTGAAGAAAATCCAAGAACAAAAGCTGCAAACGTCATAATTATGGTCCCCCACCCTGATCCAGCTCCAGTGCTTGTAGAGTATGGTGTGTAGAATGTCCAACCAGTATCAAGTGGCATCCATGTTCCAATAGCCGATCCTTTTATCTTGCTAACAAGCCAAACTGGATCTAGTAGACCAATAAAACCTATAAGAGCTCCTAATAGGTATATCCAGAAACTAAATAGGTTAAGCCTTGGAAATGCAACATCTTTGGCTCCAATCATTAATGGCAATAAAAAGTTACCTAAAACAGCTGGAATACCTGGAACAATGAATAAAAAGATCATCAAAACCCCATGCAAAGTAAACAGCACGTTATACATATCTGGGGATAAAAGCTTGGAGTCTGAGCTCCAAAGATGAAGCCTTATGAGTACAGCTGCTAAACCTCCAACTAAAAAGAAAAGAATCATAGCTCCAAGATAAAGTAATGCTATTCGCTTGTGATCAATTGTAAAAAGCCAACTCTTTAATCCCTTCTCACAATTCAAATAATTGTTCTTTTCTAAGTGACCTTTCTCATCAACTTGGTAATCAGCGGCTCCCATCTAACTCTATTCTAAAAACATTTGCCTAATTTAAAAACTATCATTTTAAACTCTTTAAGAATTCAATGATGTCATTAATTTGTTCTTCGCTAAGCTGACCCTGATATGAGGGCATGGCAGGCAAATAACCTTTAACAATTCGCTTATTGGGCTCATATATAGATTCCCTAACATACTCTTCATCAACTTTGCCTGTTGAATCATCTGTAAACTCCCTAGTAGAGCCCCAAGCACCCTTGAAAGATGGCCCAACTAGCTGGGAACCATCCAAAGAGTGGCAAGCTACACACCCTTTTTGTTGAACCAATCTAGCCCCCCTTTGTTCGGGTTGTAACAGAGCATCATCTTCAGGAACTTTATCCTCATCCAAAAGTATTGATACCAATTCCTCACCCTGATCTTTTCCGAAAGTAACTTCTTTGATAAAGGATAGCAAACCAAGATACTCTTCATCCTTAAGCGAGTAAGCTGGCATGGCAGGAGGATAACCAGCAACTAACTTTTTCAAAGGATACTGAATGCTCTCAAGAATGTAAGCATCATCAGCAACTACAATGGAACCATCACTTAACTCCCTTTCACTACCATACAAACCTTTGAATGAAGGACCAACAAGTCTTGACCCATCAAGTGAGTGACAAGCATTACAGCCCAACTCAGAATAAAGCTTTTTTCCTAATTCTGCAGAGGGGCCTTCATCGGTTTCAACATAGTTGACCCAAACATCAAATTCCTCTTGAGATACAACCCGTAATTTCGCCATCATAGTTGAGTGCTGAGTTCCACAATACTCAGTGCAGAATATTGGATATTCGCCAATCCTAGTTGGTGTAAAAGTCATATACTTGTAACTTCCAGGCACAGCATCTTGCTTAACTCTAACTGCTGGGATAAACAGACTGTGAATCACGTCCTTCGATGTGAGTATAAGTTTAACAGGCTTGTTAACTGGAACAACTAAAACTGCATCTTTTCCTGAACTTTTCTTACCGGTTTCATACCTAAACTCCCACGCCCATTTCCACGAGTTAACAAAAACTGTTATATGATCTGAGTCAACAGCAAACATTTTTTCTCTCAGAACTATTCCCCACCACGCTATAAAGATAACAACAACAGTTGGTATAGCGGTCCAAATTATTTCAAGAATATGATTGCCATAAATTCGAGGCGTCTTATCCAAATCTTCATTCGATCTCCTTCGATATCGAAACGCAAAGTATAGCATTACACCTACGATTGCAACTGTGAAAAAAGCTGAAGCTATGAAAAGTACAAGGTTTAAAAAATCAAAATCGCTGGCTATCGTCGATGCTTTCTCAGGTACTATTTTCATTCTTACCCCAAAAAAAACTTAAATAAAGAGTCAACGCTAACATCACAAACAATACAATAAAATAAAAAGTTTTAAAAGATTTGTCTTTTACACCCTCGACAAATTTAGATTCACAATTTACTTCATTTGGGTTAGGAAAATTACTAGTGTTACAAAAAAGATAAAGCTCCTTAAAAGAGACACAACCCAAAGCATTTTCAAATCCAAATTCTTCAGTTTTGTATTTTGTAACTACAACTGGAGATATTACTCCATTAAATTTAATAGGTTGTTTTGTAAAAAACAGAGCTGAATTATGTTTTTTTAATGCTTGAAGCAGTCTTTGATTAATCAATTCATCTGGATTCTCATCTTTTATAAAAACTTGCACATGGTAATTACACTTTTTAGCAACCTCTGAAAGATATCTCAAAGCTTTAGTTGCACCTGGCCATTCAAAATCAATACCAACATTCAAATATAACTTTTGTTCAGCAAGGATTTGTAAGGTTAAGAGTAAAAATACAATCACTTTTTCTTTCTTTGACAGTATTTTTCAAATCCACCATCTATTAGTTTAGAATCTGCCCTCTCAACAAATAAGCATCCATCATGTAGATTTTTGGTAACGGTAGATCCAGCACCAATTAAAACCCTTGAACCAATCTCAATTGGAGCTATCAAATTCACGTTCGCACCAATCAGACACTCAGATCCGATTTTTGTAAAATGTTTGCTAAAACCATCAAAATTGCAGGTTATCGTACCCGCTCCAATGTTTGATTTTGCTCCGATAGAGCAATCTCCCAAGTAAGAGAGGTGATTCACTTTGACTCCAGTTGCTAGCTCAGCATTTTTTGTTTCAACAAAATTACCTATCCTTACCTCATCAGAAATTTTTGTGCCCTCTCGAATACGAGCAAAGGGGCCGATCACACACGAGTCTCCAAATCTAGCTCCTTCAATGTAGCAAAACGCCTTAATCAGGTTTTTATTGCCACATGAAACGTCATAAAGATAAGTAAACCCCTCAATTGCATTACCCGCTCCTATTCGATTCTCGCCAAAAAAGTACACATGGGGCCCTATTACGCAATTTTCTGAAATCTGAGTGGCAGGACTTACATAAACGGTCTCGGGATATCTAAACTCGACTCCACTCTCTTTAAACTTGTTAATCCTCATCCTATTTAATGCAAGATTTAGTTCAGTTAATTCCTCTTTTTTATTAACTCCAACAAATTCATCCGAATTCTCGGTTAAAATAGCATCGTATAACATACCTTTAGCTGCAAAAACATCTAGGATTAAGGGTAAATAAAATTCAATGTTGCGCGACCTACAACTTTCAAGTAGATACTCCCCTGTTTCATTCATAACCTGATTAAGACTCTGAAAATCAAAAACAAAGACTCCAGTACTAACCTCTCGGATCAATTTTTGATATGAAGTACAATGCCGATACTCTTCTATGGAAATGACTCTGCCTGAGTAAAAGTCCCTGATAACCCTCCCATACTCGTTGTTTTTGAAAACTAACATGGAGTAGAAGCACGCCACATGATCATGTTTCCTCATATGTTCCAGTAAGAGCCTTAAAGATTCTTTCTTAACTAAAGGAACGTCGCCTAGTAGAACAAAGACACTACTAACATCTCCAAGACTTTTCAATGCAACCTTAACTGCATGACCGGTACCCAACTGCTCTTCTTGGATAACAAATTTTATTCTTGGATCGTTGAAATTTCTCTTTACAAAATCAATAACTTCATTAGCTTGGAAGCCAACAACAAGAACAATCTCTTTTATAGGTGAGCTGGTAACCTCCTTCAAAAGAATTCCTAAAAGCTCTCCTTCATCTGATTTTGCTAAAACCTTCGGATATTCAAGCCCCATTCTAGTGCCCTTACCCGCTGCCAAAATAATTGCTCCAGAATTTTCCATTTGTTTGGATATTGTAAAAATTTTTTTATCAAATCTAAATTTTCGATATCTTTTACCGAAAAAACACTAGTGGGCTCAGTAATTACCCCCAAAAAAATTGCGAAAGGTTCCGAGAAGGACAAAATCTATGAAGAAATTAAAAATCTTCAAGCCGGGCTCGATAAGACAAGGGTTTTGGCTGAGCTTTTTTTCTCTAGTCAAAGAACCCATTTTCCTTATGAAGAGGTAAAAAAAATAAAACGCCGGCTACTAGAACTTCAAAGATTGCCTAATAAAACAAAAGCTCATATGTACTATTTAAGAGAACTTGCTTACAAATTCCATCAACTGCAGGATTACTGGGATAGAACATTAAAGGAGATTGAACAAGGGACTTATTACAGGACTAAGCTGCAACAAACATTTAAAGAAAAACTCGTTAAGTATAGAGAGGACGAACATTCACAGGAAGCAAAATTGATGAAAAACCTAGAAAATATATATCATAGATATTTAGAACTTTCTAACAATCAAAAACTTGATAAGAGTAGCTTTTTACAAAATTTACTTGCAACGTATGAAAGGCTAAAAAACAGCAATCCTGATAAAAGAATTAGAATAACCTTAGTAAAAGGGGCAAGTGGACCAAAAATTAAAATTAATCTTTTGTAAGAGCTAGCTCTTGAGCATCTATCATCTGTTGTAGCTTGTCCACATAATTCTTAATCCTTTTAAAAGAATCTTTTAAAATATTGAAAATCTTTCGCCTTTCAATTTCATTAAATTCTTTCCTCTCAATTAATTCTAAACTACCGATCGCAGCCCCTAAAGGGTTGTTAATCTCATGTCTGATTTGAGCTACAATGGATTTAGCTGCGTCTAAATTACTTTTTAAAATATCTTGCTTGTACTTTCTTCTCCTAAACTGAATTAAGTTTAGCACACCTACCAAAAATAACTTGAACGACGAATTTTTTACCTCTGATTTATTGATAAAATACACAGCACCGTTACTCAAATGGCGCAACATAACCTCCGGATTTTTATCAGAGCTCATACTGATTACGTAAAAATCCTCAAGAAGATTCAAAACCTCCGAGCCCTTCCCATCTGGTAAATTCTCATCAAGAAAAATTATCGCATCTTGAGAAAGATTAGGGAGTGCATTTAATAAAGCCGATTTATTCTTTACTGAGTCAATGTTGCATTCTTTGAACGTATTCTTTATCAAATAAATCAAAATTTTCTGAAAGTCCTCATCGTCATCTACGATTAAAAAAGAAGGCGGTATTTCTAAAAGCTCTATCATATCTTGTTTAAAGCATCAATTAAATTTTGTTTACTGCCATTAAAGCTAAAGGCTGAAGCTGAAATATGCCCCCCACCATTAAATTTCTCTGCTATCTTGTTTACATCAAAACCTTTGCTACGCAAGCTTACTCTAAATTTATTTCGGGTAATCTTTTTTGCAACGGCAACAAAATCATACTCAATAATGTTTTTGATCCAGTCAGCTATCCAATCTCCATTGTCTGATTTATCAATAAACAGTAACAATCCTCGATTTTTACAAACTTCAACTGAGGTTTTAAACCGGTTACAAAACTTCCAAACAGATTGTTTACTCATACCTGCAAGCATTAAAACAATCTTCTTGTAATCAGTATAATCGATAAGCTGAGAAACTGCATAAAAAGCATTAGAGCTTGTAGAGATATTTTTGAAAAAATTAGTGTCAAATAAAATACCTGTTACCAAAGCCTCTGCTACCTTACTGTTTTTTAGAGTTCTTGAATCCCAGATTTTAAGCAAATCAAACACGATTTCACATGTTGAAGATGCAGTTGGACTGACTAAATTTATTGAGCCATATTTTTCATTGCTAATATGATGATCGATATTAATTATATTTTTTTCAATTAGATCAGAATCAACACGGTTCTGAGTTGCAGTATCACAAACTATTAATAAATCCGGTTTTACTGGGGGTGACTCGTAAATTTTTGAGATAGTCGAGAAAAATTTAATATATTTGTCAGAGATCAAAGATTTGGATACGAAGTAACATTTCTTTTTAACCGATGATAAAAAGATGTTAAGGGCGGCACAAGCACCTAAACAATCTGGATCTGGCGAGGTATGGCCCGTAATCACTATATTTTGAGATCTGAGAATTGTTTCTTTAATCTTCAGAGCTACTTTTTTCATTTTTCAATATCTTCTGAACTTTAGCTATCTCAAAAATCGTGTCTATACTATCATCATATTCAAAAACAATTATCGGTGGCGGCAACGAACGTATTTTTTTTGCAAGCTCAAACCTAACTCTTTTTTCCAAATTCTTTAAATACCTCTGGATATTTCTCTTTTGTTTCTCTGGTTGAACTGCTGAGTACCAGTAAACCTTAAGATATTTTTTATCAACAGACAGCTTCGCACTAGTTATGGAGATAACTGAGTTTAAATCTTGATCTATGGTTTGAATTATTTTTGATACTTCTCTTTTTAAAACGGATTCAAGCTTGTTCAAACGGTGTGTCACTTTTAAGGATTTATTTAAAATGTAATAATTATTCAACGAGAAAGCAACATGAACATTCTTTTAGTAATATCGCTCTTATTTTTTTTAAGCTGCACTATGGTTGACTTAAACAAAAAAACACAGGAACGCATAGAAATATTAGAAAAAAATTACCGTGAGTTAGATGATACATTACAGTTTGTTGGCGATAAAATTAGGGTTCTTCAACAGCAAGTTGAGAATCTAAAAGCAAACTTAAATTCTAAAACTTCGGATTTAGAGAATTTTAGTGTTGATTTAGATTTGTCTCCCCCTCACCGTGATGTACCAGTGCCTTTTTTAAGAGAGGATCAAGAGTTTGCTTCAAAACAAGGCCTAAAACTTAGAAGTAAACTTTACAGGTTACTCAATTCAATTAACAGAGGTGACTTTATCACAACTCTTAAGGAGTCAGAGAACCTACAAGATTATAGTCATATAGACGAAGTACAAAAAATGGTTAAATTTTGGCGTTTTTTTGCGCTAGTCCAGGTTGGTAAATTAACTGAGGCTTTAGCTGAGAGTGGAGAAATACTATCGAAATATCCTTCGTACAATAGGATACCCTATATTCTCTTTAAGCAAGCTGGGATTTTTGATAGCATGGGAGATAAAAAAGCAAGAGATATAGCACTTCAAAAACTTGTTAAAGATTTTCCAGAGTCTGTAGAGGCTAAGGAAGCTAAGCGAATACTACAAAGAGGTTGAGTTGTAAATTCGTAGTTACCCATACTGCTCGACTTGATAAGATTATTGTCGACGCTTTAAAGAACAAATCCCGCTCTCAAGTTGAGAAGTTAATAAAAGCAGGTTTAGTAATGGTTAATGGTGAGATAGTTAAAAAATGTGGAGCAATCGTAAACTCAGGTGATGAGTTACTAATTTTAGATTTTGATATAAAAAGCGATGAAACACCCGAGTGCTTTTACGAATTAAGTTTGCCAATTATATTTGAGAATGATTGGTACTTAGCAATTGACAAACCAACTGGAATTGCAGTTCATCCTGGAGCTGGGAAAAGGAGTCCTACAGTTATTGATTTCTCTCGAAAACATTTAAAAATAAGTACTATTCCCAATCCAGCTGGTTATTCTGAATTCGGAATAGTACATAGATTGGATAAAGATACATCAGGAGTTTTATTAATAGCAAAGAACGTTGATGCTCAAAAGGAGTTATCTCGGCTTTTTAAAGAGCGAAAAATAAGAAAGAAATACTTATCTATTAATTTTTTATCGAAAACAGGTAGGTTAAATTTATACGATGAAGGAAAAATTGAGTGCTGGATTATGAGGGATCCATCTCATAGATTAAGATATGTTTGCTCAAGTGAAAAAAAATCTAAAAGTCGAGATTGTGTTACTTTTTTCAGAAAAATCATTAAATACAATAATGTCGGTGTAATTGAGTTCTTTCCGTACACGGGCAGGACACATCAACTTCGTGCTGTAAGCAAATTTGTTAACTGCCCAATAGTGAACGATCCTCTGTATTCAACCAATTTTGATGAGAATTGTCTAGAACCAGCCCTAAGGGCACTTATACGTAAAATCAAAAGAATGCTTCTACACGCTGTGAGTCTAGAGTTTGAGTGTCCTTTCACTAAAAATCATATGATTATTAAATCAAACTTACCAAAGGAATTTCTAACTATCATTAACTTCCTGAAGAGTCATCAAAAATTTGAATGACATCCTTACTGGGCTTGAAAAAAGGAATTTTTTTTGGTTTTGAGTTTATTGGTTTTCCTGTTTTAGGATTTTTACCTGCATAACCCTTATAATCTCGTAGCTCAAAAACACCAAAACCCCTAAGTTCAACCTTTTTCCCTTCAAGTAAAGCCTCAACTATTGAGGAGAAAAATATATTAACAACAGATTCAACATCATCTACTGAGATGTCATTAAACTTTCTCTTTTTAATTAACTCTTTAAAACTTTCAATAAACTGAGACTTATTCACGTATACCTCCAATATACTCCTAACCAAATGTTAAGTAATAGTAATAATCCAAAAAGAACAGTATAAAACTTTATTCTAGGTAAAGAGAGTGTTGCTAAAATGGTAGGATAAAATCCAAATAAGATCCATATACCTATTTTAATTAGAATTGGTATCGGGATTGTATGCAACTTAACAAAACCCAATTTATGAAGTAATCCAAACCCTGAAATAATAAATAATCCAAGAACAAACATATAAAACCTAACAAAACTCTTCTTTGTCCTACCCTCTAGCCTTCCAATATAAATTCTGTAATAAAAACCGTAAACACTTAAACAAGATAAAAGAACCAAACTAAGCAAGTGAGTGAAACGGTAGAACTCATATGACACCTTTCGCATTATACGAGGCCTTTTAAGATAACTTCAATATTAGTTGCAGAATTTTGAGAGACCCTTTCTGTAGGCTGCTTTCAGCTCATTAATTTGAGCAGTTGATATCACTTTAAGAACATCTGACGGTGTAAATGCAAAAAAGATTAACGCGGCTCGTAAGTATCCATCCGGACTTAGGTCAAAATTAATATTTTTTGAAGAACAAATCTTGTCAGTTAGAACTGGTGTTAGACCCAGAACCTGATACTCAAACCATGTTGCAAAACCCTCATGCACCTCCTGATCTACCCAAAAATCTTCTCTCAACCTAAATAAAGTTACATGTCCAAGCTCATGAATAAGCACACGTTGAAACGATGAATCAAAATCTCCTGGGACACAATCATGTACTCTGCGTTTAATGATAATAACTTTGTCTCCACCCTGTACCCAACCCGGATGGCACGATTTTTTTAGCCACTCAGGTAAATCTAAATGATCAACAGAGCCCTCCATTAGAGTTATTGACAAATCCTTTTGGGGGATGTTAACTCCATATTTTGCTAAAAATTTTGAGCTTTGCCTAATAGCGTCAAGCACAAGTGGTACAAGCTTTTCAGAATCTTTCCGAGGGGATTTAAAAATTACCCTTCCAAATTTAGTGCTTAGTTCTATTCTTGTTTGCTGACGAGTATCCAGCTTTATATCAGACTCTTGCCCAAATAAAAAAACAAACAAAATAAACAAAAACCTCAAGTTCCAAAATGAGCAGATTGTATATAATTTTTCTGCTCCTCTGTTAGTTCCTCTATTTTAACCCCAAGACTGCGCAATTTTATAGCAGCAATCTCTGAGTCAAGATTATCGGGCAGAGTGTAAACTTTAGGTGGTAATTCAGAATAATTTTTTAGCATATACTCAATTCCTAAAGCTTGATTTGAGAAGCTAAGATCCATAACAGCAGAGGGATGTCCCTCAGCACAAGCAAGGTTAACCAACCTACCTTTTGCCAGAATATAAAACCTTCTTCCTCGATAGACTGTCACATAAACCTCAGGCCTCCCCGGTACTTCCTCAAGATTTTCAAACTCTGTTAAATCAATCTCAACATCAAAATGCCCCGCATTCGCCAATATAACTCCATCTTTAAAAATATCAAAATGTTCTTTCCGTACAACGCTTCTATTTCCTGTAGCTGTTATAACAATATCAGCAGTTAAGGCAAAATCAATTAGTCTGCCAACCTCATAACCATCCATCAAAGCCTCAAGGGCTTTTATGGGATCAATCTCAACAACTCTTACCCTAGCACCCAACCCTCTTAAGGTTTTACTAATTCCTTTGCCACACCAACCATAGCCACAAACTACACACTCCTTACCAGCTAAAAGATGATTAGTTGATCTAAGAATACCATCAATAACACTTTGGCCAGTTCCGTACCTATTATCAAAAAGATACTTAGTCTTACTCTGATTTACAGCCAAAATAGGGTATAACAGCTTACCCTCCTTTTCCAAGGCCTTTAACCGTAAAACTCCTGTCGTTGTTTCCTCGGCCCCAAATTTAGGTTTTGAAACATACTTGCCAGGGTTTTCGTGAATTCTAAAAACAAGATCACATCCATCATCAATCGTGCAATCCGGATTTTTATTAAGCACGGAGTCAAGATTCTGATAATACTCCTCCCTCGTATCACCTTTTACGGCAAAAACCGCAATGTTAAATTTATCAACCAACGCTGCTGCCACATCATCCTGGGTGCTTAAAGGATTAGAAGCAGCTAAATACACCTCAGCTCCACCTGCTTTTAAAGTTGTAGCCAAACACGCCGTTTCAGCCGTAACATGCAAACAAGCAGCTATCTTCAACCCTTTTAGAGGTTTTTCAGATTCAAACCTAGCTCTAATCTGTTGCAAAGTTTGCATTTCTTTCCAGGCCCAATCGATACGATTAGCACCTTGCTCAGATAAACTTAAGGATTTGACTCGAAATTCCATGAGGAGATTTTATTTTTTTTGAGACAAAAATGAAATTTTTTTGACTAGACTAATGTGGAGAGCTCCAAAAGGCTAGATAAAATAATTTTATTACCTCACAAAGAAGTAAACGGTAAACAGGATCGATCTAAAGATGATTATGAACACAAAATAACTTTGACCAATAGTGGAGGGCCAGCAAATTTAATAAAACAGCTTGAGAGAGCTGGGTATATATGTCCTGAAAATGTTGGAGTCCAAATAAGTCTTCTCCTTGATACCCAAGTGGATAGGATTCGTGCTTTACTGTTAGAGGGGCCATCAGGATGTGGTAAGAGTTTTCTAGCAAAAAAACTTGCTGAAATCACCGGGGCTGAGCTGATTTGCCTATCCTGTTACAACGGAATGCCACTTAATAACCTAATTGAGGTACCATCCTCACTAGGTTTGGCGAAAGCAATGGCCTCTGGTAACATCTCAAATGACGAACTAATGAACCTAGGTATTCTGTCTAAAGTCTTTTTAATGAGTAATGAAAAGCCAATAATTTTCCTTATAGATGAGCTCGACAAAGCTGAAGCAAGTATTGATACTTTTTTTCTTGGACCTATCCAAGATGGTAAGATTTGGCTTGAATCGAGACCTCCAATTAATGCAAAAAAAGAGAATTTGTTGATAATTTTCACGAAAAATTTTAACAGAAAAATTGATGACGCTCTGTTAAGGAGATGCTACCCGATTAGGATGAATTATTTAAGCACAGATTTAGAGGAAAAGATCTTAGCAAAACATTGCTCTCCACGAATTGTAAGAAATTTGGTAAAGGTAGCGGATATAATGAGGAACTCTTCTGGCTCATTTGAGTTTGAAAGGCCTCCAGCACCAGAGGAACTATTAACTGCAGGCCAATTTATAGAAAAAATGATTAGTTGGGGCATAAAAAATTACGAACAATTTGGGTACGTGATTTTTAGGATCCTTGCAAAAAATGAGCATGATAAGGCCGTTCTGGAGCATATGCTAAAATACCACCCAGATTTTGCCGATCCTTACTGCATGGATCCGAAATCAGTACGAATTAATGAAGTTTATAAAAGGTTAGGGTTTTTGGTAGTTGAGGGAGTAACCTCAAGTCCAAAGGATGATATTCAGAGTTAACAGCAAGTAAAAACTAGCTTCTAATTTATAATCTTGAGATTATGTCAGTAGTGTTACGTTAATTATGGTAAAAAAACAATAGATCGCTACTTTCAAAGTTTTAATTATCGAGTAAAAACTTAAAAAACAAAAAACGGCAACCTTGAATATAATATGAAATTATTTGAAAACGAAAAAAGCCAAAGAGATAAGCTTCCGTGAAAAACCTGTAATTTAGGTAATTATAATTTCAATGCAAACTTGTACATTAATAAATGTCAACTTTACTGTTTAGTGAATTAATGAAGTTAAAAATTTTAAAAAAGCTTTTACATATTTTGCTTTTACCCAAACCATCGAAATCAAATTCTTGATTTTTTATTATCATGGACACTACATTACAAATAAAACACTATTTCCATTCATTCTACAATTTTTACTTCCCTAATATTTTAAAAAAACTATAAACATGAAATTGAATGCGCATTGCCCAATTCCAGACCTAAGTAAAAATAAGAAACTTTTTTATGTACTGTATCTGTTTTAAAGTTATAAAAAAATGCCATATTGAGTTAAAAAATTTATCTTAGGATTATCTCAGAACCTAACATAAGGATGCCCTTTAATAAAATAACTTTAATAAAATCACTTAATCTTAAGAATTAAAGGTTACTTGCCTGAGTTTTATTACTTTTAATAATTAAGATTTGAAGGCTTTCACCTTCAACTTCATAGGTGAATCCCTCTTCATACTTACTGTTCTCTAGTATAAGTTGATTAGTGAGAGTCTCTCTTTTTATCATCTCAAGGTGACTCTCAATCGCGCCTATAATTTTCTTACTCGTACTGATTCTACACTCAATTCTATCATCCAAATTTAAGTTTAACTCCTTACGGGTTTTTTGAATTCTATTAATTACTTCTCTGGCCACCATTTCTTGCCAAAGCTCAGAATCTATTGAAGTATCTAAACTCAAAGTGAAAGGACCAAAGCTCTCAGATTCAGCTGGATTTTTTGCTTTTCTTTCAATAATTAGGTGATCTATAGGAATTATTTCATCATTGAATTTAAAAAAACCACTATCTTCAATACGATAAATCTCATCCCTAGGTAAGTTAGCCAGAGTCCTAATTAGATCTTTTAAAGTCTCTCCTAACTTTGGACCTAATATTGGTGTTACAGGTTTTACCGTAACAAGTACATCTTCTTCATTACTTGAGAAGTTGAGTTCTTTAACGTTAAGTTCATCTAAAATGACGTCCTTATATTTAAGGACAACCTTTTTAACATCTTCATAACGACTAATTACTGTAGCTTTTCTCAATGGCTGACGAAGTTTTATATTCAACCTGGCTCTTAAACCTCTACCTGCCTCAATTACTTTTTTTATTAAATCAATCTCCTTCTCAAGATTAGTGTCAATTAATTCGGGGTTGGCCACAGGATAGTCGCATAAATGAATACTCTCTGGTAAATTAGGAAGCAATCTTCTGAAATTTTGATACATATTTTCAGAAATAAAAGGTGCAAAAGGAGCAATAACTTTAGCTAAATTAAATAAGCAGAAGAACAGAGTGTTGTAGCCTTCTTCTTTATCTTGTCCTTCCGATTCCCAAAATCTTCGCCTATTTCGACGAATATAAAAATTTGTCAGATCTTCAATAAATTCAAGAATAGAAGGAAAAACTTTATACAATCTGTACTCACCCATCTCTTTTTCAACATTTAAAAGTAAAGATTGAAGTCTACTTACGATCCAGGAATCTAATTTATTTTTCGAACCTCCCCACTCAAGTTTATTAGGGATATATTTATCAATTAAACTGTAATTTACAAAAAAAGAGTATGCATTCCATATTGGAAGAAGGATAGTCCTAACAGTTTCTTTTACTCCCAACTCTGAAAATCTCAAATTGTCGCCTCTAACAACTGGACTATTTATCATGTAGATCCTTAAAGCATCGGCTCCGTATGTTTCTAAAATGTAATTTGGGTCTGGATAATTTTTAAGCCGCTTAGACATTTTTTTTCCATCCTCAGCTAAAACGATCCCATTAACAACAACATTTTTATACGGAGCTTGGCCAGTAAGATGGGTACCAATCACAAGGAGTGTGTAGAACCATCCTCTTGTTTGATCCATTCCCTCAGCTATGAAATCAGCTGGATACATCTGATTAAATATTTCAGATTTTTCAAATGGGTAGTGATTCTGTGCAAAAGGCATTGAGCCACTCTCAAACCAACAATCTAAAACTTCTTTTACTCTCTCCATCATCTCTCCACATTCGAGGCATTTGAAAGTAATTTTGTCAACGAAGTGAATGTGCAAGTCTTCAATTTTTACACCGGACAATTTAAAGAGCTCATCTCGGCTACCAACTGCAACACGATTCTCACATGATTTACACTCCCAAACTGGTATTGGATTACCCCAAAATCTATTTCGGGAAATATTCCAATCCCTTGCTTGTGCTAACCAATTACCAAACCTACCCTCTTTAACGTACTCAGGAACCCAATAAATCTTAGAATTAGCATTCAGAAGTTGATCACGGAATTCCTCAACTTTAACATACCATGCATCGATAGCTCGGTAAATTAAAGGGGTATCAGACCGATAACAAAACGGATACTGGTGATGTATTACATTTCTGGAAAACAACAAACCTCTCTCTTTTAAAAAGGATATTATTACTGGATCTGACTCTTTAAAATTTTTACCCGAACAAAGTGGGAACGAATCAGTAAAATTACCTTCCTCATCAAGTAAATCGACGACTGGAAGATCAAACTTTTTACTTAACTCGAAATCATCATCGCCATAACAAGGGGCAATGTGAACTATGCCAGTTCCTACATCACCTTGAACGAAATCTGCGGTAACACAAATATACGGATTGTTAGATTTTCCAAAGTCAAATAAAGGAACATATTTTTTTCCGTGTAGATCCGATCCTTTGAATTTAGCTACCTGTCTACCATTCCTAATTAATTCACTCGCCTTATTATCAAGGATTATGAACCGCTCACTATTACTTTCAATCAAATAGTACTCAAAACTTGGATTAACAGCCAAAGCAACATTAGCAGGTAAGGTCCAAGGTGTAGTTGTCCAAACCAAAAAATAAGCATCAAGCTCTGGAGAAAAAAACTTCACTATAATGCTTGGATCCTCAACATTCTTATAATTTAATCCTGCCTCAAAATTTGAGAGTGGGGTTCCCAAGCGCCAACTGTAAGCCATTACTCTCTTACCCTTGAAAATCAAACCCTTATCCCATAGCTGCTTGAAAACCCACCAAACACTCTCCATAAAGGTTGGATCCATAGTTTTGTAACCATTGTCAAAATCAACCCAACGACCTAATCTCTCAGTTGTTCTTCTCCACTCTTTCTCATATCGCAAAACGCTATCTCTACAAGCCTCGTTAAATCTGTCAACACCAAACTTCCTAACATCCACAGGTCCCTTTAAACCCAATTCCTCTTCAACAAGCATCTCTATTGGTAACCCATGGCAATCCCAACCGAATCGTCTTTCAACAAAATAACCTTTCATTGTGTAATATCTCGGAATGATATCTTTTATAGTGCCCGCGAGCAGATGGCCATAATGAGGTGTTCCAGTAGCGAAAGGTGGACCATCGTAAAATGTATATCTCTTCGAGTTTTCTCTTAGCTTGATCGATTTTTCAAAAATATTATTTTTACTCCAAAATTGAATAATCTCACGCTCAAGTTCTGGAAAATTTACCTCAGGACTAACAGGGAGCATAATTCTTAAAGAATAGAGAAAATTTAATTTTTTCTCAAATAAAATAGTAAAGCTTCTTCAAACCTGCCTAACACAATGTCTTTATTGAAATTTTCAGATACAAAAGTTCTTCCATTCTCTCCAAGTTTAACTCTTAGCGTTCTATCATTTTTTAATAGCTGCACAGCAACGCAAAAATCTTCAAAACTTGAAACCGAGAATCCTGCTTGAGATTTTTTTACAAAATAATCAGTTACTAAACAGTTAGAATTAACTATTACTGGCGTGCCAGCCGCCATTGCCTCCATTATAACAAGCGAGAAGGACTCGTTTTTAGATGGTTGAACAAGCGCTAAAGCATTACATATTAATTGTTTTTTTTCATCCTCAGTCACCGGACCTATATCATCAACCTCAGCATAACTTTTAAGCACTGGAATCGGTAATGAACCACTACCTACTAACTTTATTTTTAAATTATCACCTGTCACTAAATTATAAGATCGAACAAAGTCAATCGCCTCTACTATTCCCTTGGCTAACTCCCTTCTCCCTAAATATAGTAAATACGGCTGAACCTCTTTTTTTGTAACTTCAATCGACTCAACAGGAATTCCAACAACTTTAAATGACTTATTACCAACTATTTGTTTTAATTGCTCTTTTTCAGGTTCTGAATAACATATAAAACCCTTAACCGATTGAAAGGCTAGATTAACAAATTTAAGCTGAGCATAAAATTCATCATGATAACATGGAATCATCACAGTTTTGTGCCCAAAATATATACTAACAAATAGCCCAGCCCCAAAAAGATACGGAGTAACAAGGATTAAATCAAGCTTTTCTACGTCTCTTTCAAGCTCTGTAATAAGCTCATCAGAGAATGAAAAATGTTTGAAAAACAAAACCTCCTCCTTAATGCCTGGATACGTAAAATTCGCGATTTTGTTGAATATTCGTGCTATTGTCTTATCACTACTGAGGAGTTCAACTGGCGTAAACTTAAATAATTTTACATCTACATTCTTCATTGGAGAGAATTTGGATATATCGGAAGAGTAAACAATAATCTCGTTGTTGTTGTTGATATTAGATATTAACGTATATATGGCTCTTTCGGCTCCGCTTAGATGTTCACCCCATTTCTGAACTACAACACCTATTCGTGCCATTTAAACCGATCATTTTAACAAAAAAATATGAGTTTTCATTTTACTCTCCTCTAAAAAATTTAAGAGAGTGCAATACAAGCGGTGCAGCTATAAAAATTGACGAGTAGGTTCCGATGATAATGCCAATAAAAAAATACAGGGCAAAATCAAAGATTGCCTCCCTACCAAATAAAAGTATTATAAGGACAGCAACTAAAGTTAAAAATGATGTTTTTAAGGTTCTTGAAAGAGTTACATTTATACTTCTGTTTATTATCTCAGTCAAAGAACCCTCTTTTGCTAGTTCTTCTCTAATTCTATCAAAAACTATTATAGTGTCATTTATTGAGTAGCCGATTAAAGTCAATGCTCCTACCACAGCTTGAAGGGTCAGATACTGTCCAAAAAGTAGGTATAGACCTAAAGATATGACAACATCGTGAGCTAATGCGACACAGGCAGCGATTGCAAAAGTTTTCTCAAACCTCACTACCAAGTAAATGAACATGAATACCAAAGCAATCAACCCTGCAAAAAAACCTTTATTTGTTATCTCTTTAGATATAACTGGAGAGAAACTCTCAAAAGATAATAATTTATACTGGCCTTTCATGCATGTTTCAAAATTCTGGACAGAAAAATCCAAACCCGTTCTAAGCAAACACACATCCTCATTAAAAACTGATTTGATCTGATAATCTTTGTAACCACATTCTCTAAGGATTTGCGTGATTAACCCAACCTCTTGCTGTTTACACTCAAAAGTAAATAGATTACCACCAGAGAACTCAAGTCCCGTCTGAGAACCCAGCCTGTTAATTATGATGAAAATTGAGGCGATAAAAAGGAATAATGATATAAGCACAAAGGGCCTGAAAAGTTTTACAAAATCAATCATGATATTCTTACTGGAAAATTGTTCTCTAACATCCAGTTGGCTAAGTGCTTGGTTACGAAAACCGCACAAAAAAGAGTGGTTATAACCCCAATGGAAAAAATAAGAGCGAAACCTTTGATTGGACCATGAGCAAACAAGTAAACTAGGAGAGAAGTAATTAAACTCGTCATGTTAGCATCTAAAACGGCTGAATAAGCATTCTCAAATCCTCTTGAAACTGCTTCCTTAAGTGGAATAGTGCCTAAATGGTCCCTTATTCTTTCAAAGATGATGATATTTGAATCAACTGCAACACCTATTGTTAAAGCTAGAGCCGCCATTCCAGGAAACGTTAATGTAGCCTGAAAAATAACTAAACAAGCAAAAATAAATACCAAATTAAGTAAAAGAGATATACTTGCGATAAATCCAAACCACTTGTACCAAAGTATCATAAGTGCCAAGATAGAAACTAATGTTACAACCAAAGTCCAAACAGCTCTTTCGAGATATATTTCACCCAAAGTTGGGCCAACAACTCTTTCCTCAATAACCCTAAGCGGAGCTGGTAATGTTCCGCTACGAAGCACTACAGCTAATTCCCTTGCCTCCTGGGGATTCCTCAAGCCAGTGATTATAGCATTTCCGTCAGTTATAGCTGTTTGAATCTGCGGCGCTGAATAAACAACAGAATCCAAGATGATGGCTAAATTTTTACCAATATTCTCCCTGGTAATCTTGGCAAATTCTTTAGCTCCTTCAACATTAAACTGAATAGCAACTACACTCCCCTCAGTTTGAGTTAATTCAACATTTGCTTTCTGAATTTTATCTCCTGTTAAAACAACCTCTCTCTCAACTTCAATATGATCCATAGTTTTAAATAATGGTAATTTTTCAACTGGCACATTTTTACTCCTTGGCAAAAAGCGAAACTCTAACTGAGCAGTTTTTCCTATTACACTTTTTACCCTATCCAAATCCTTAACACCAGGAAGCTCTACCAGAACTCTTCTAGCTCCAAGCCTCTGAATCACGGGCTCTGCAACGCCAAACTGATCTACTCTATTCCTGATAATCTCAACAGCCCTGTCAGTTGACTCAATTGCAATTTTCTCTAAATTGCTTGGCTTATAAGTAACAATCAAAGATTTAGTTTCATAGTTAATTCCCTCAATCACTAAATCTGGATCGTTTGATAATATATCTTTAGCTTTATTTAAGCTTCGATCAGAAACAAATACAAATTCCCCAGTTACTCCTTTTCGCTCTAACGATAAAACTGGAATTTCTTGAGATGCTAGTGAATTCTTTAAAGATATAAATTTCCTGTTAGCTAGCTGCTCTTTAAATTTTTCCTCATCGATCTCGTACAAAACGTATGAACCTCCTACCAAATCAAGACCAAGTTGCAACGGGCGCGAAAACCAGTGTTCTGATAAAAAACTATTAGATCGAAAAAAAGTTGGGAAAAAAGAGGGCCAGATGATTAATACAGATATCACAAATAAAACCCCAACCACCAATAATGGAAATTTATAATCATTCGTCATCACAGTACCTTGGATATTGCATTTTTTTCAATTTTAATACGAACATTCGGAGCAATCTCTACAACTGAAAAAGATTCTTCATGTTGAACGAATTTACAGCAAATCCCAGAGGTTAAAACTATGGTATCTCCTTTCTTTAAATTTTCAATTAACTCCCTTCTACGATTCTCTTCCTTAGCAGTTGGCGCAATTACTAGAAAATAAAAAATTACAAAAACCCCCAACATAATTGGTATTAAATGAATTATTGTTTCAGTGAATGACGGAGCCTGTTGAAGGTTTACAAACGATTCAATCAAAAAATCAAACATTCCAAATCTCCTACTTGCTCTTCGCCAAGTATGCTAACAAATTTTGGTGTCCGTAACCAAGTGTGTACAAAGTTTGTAACCAAATCCTTAATTGAACCAGTCCTGATAGCGTTACAAATCTTTTTCATTAACTTAGAGTAATAATTAAGATTGTGTATGGTTAGAAGGATTCCTCCTACCATCTCATCAACTCGAAGACAATGAGATATGTATGCTCTTGTATAGTTACTGCATGTAAAACACTCACAGTTTTCATCCAAAACTCTATCGTCATTTAAATACTCGCTTGTTTTAAGATTTAACCAAAGCTCCTCTGTCTCTACATAAGCTCGACCAAATCTAGCAGCTCTCGTAGGTAAAACACAATCAAACATATCGTAACCAAAATAGCTAAGGACTACTAAGTCTAGAGGCAAACCAATACCCATGATATACCTAGGTTTATCAACAGGAAGCTCAGAAGAGATAATTTTTGCTATTTTATACATATCAATCTTTCTCTCGCCAACTGATAATCCCCCAACAGCGATACCAGGGAGATCATGTGATCTAACGAATTCAATAGATCTCATACGTAGATCCTCAAAAACACCACCTTGAACTATTCCAAAAACGTTTAATTCTGAGTACATCTTACTTTTAAAATCTAAAGCTTTAAGTAACCATATATTTGTAACCTCTAAATCACTCTTGCACCGTTGAAAATCGTACGGAGAAGCAGAACAAACATCTAGAGCCATTGCTATATCAACCTTAAGCTTTGCTTGAATCTCAATTGATTTTTCGGGGGTTAAAAACACTCTCTGGGAATCATACGGATTGATAAATGATACTCCTTCCTCATTGAAGGTTACTCCATGTCCAAGAGAAAAAACCTGGAAACCACCACTATCTGTTAAGATTTTACCTTGCCAGTTCATGAATTTATGCAAACTACCATGCCGTTGAATAACATCAACTCCTGGCCTCAACCAAAGGTGCCAACTATTCGCAAGTATTAGTGAATAATTTTTCTCAAGAATATTTAAACCAAAAGGGACACCCTTCAAACTACCTCTTGTAGCAACTGGCATAAAAACTGGGGTTTGGATAAATGTATCTTCTATTTTTAATTCACCAACTCTAGCTAACCCATCAGTTTCTAGGACTTTAAATTCAATCATCAGCGCAGAACATACAATCACCGTAACTATAAAACTTGAACCCATGGTTTAAAGCGTATTCATAAGATATTTTTGTTAATTCTTTTCCGAGAAAGGCAATAACGATATCAAGATGAGTTGATTTAGGTAAATGGAAATTAGTAAAAAAACCATCAACTATTTTAAATTGATACCCCTCATTTATAATTAAATCTGTCTCACCCTTCGTTTTTCCCTGAGAACCATAGGTTTCTAGAGCCCTTATAGTTGAAGTACCAACCGCAAGGACTCTACGAGACTCCTTTTTCGATAAAGCTATTGCTCTAATAACATCTTCATCAATCTCAAACCATTCAGGTACTACTTTTAAATATGAAGCTAAACTCGAAGGTCCAATATGTAAAGTTAAGAATAAACATTGAACTTCTAAATCCTTTAGAATCTGAAAGCTAGTCTCAGAAAAATGCAGTCCAGCAGTGGGAGCAGCGATTGACCCTTCCTTAGAAGCATAAACAGTTTGATAACGATCACTATCAATTTTTCCGTCTACGCCTTTACGAATGTAAGGTGGAATTGGAGTATGGCCATAGTTATCCAAAATTTGGCTTATAGGTAAACTAGACTCAAAAATTCCAAATTCGTTATCTCTCCCCAAAAAAGTCACCGTAGATTCTCCAACTAAAAAAACCTCCCCTTCTTTTAACTTATCTAAACCTCTAACTAGACCTCTCCAAGCGCCTTTAGAGAAGGGATCTACTACTAAAACATCAAAACTCTTATTTCGTTTGTAGCTCTTCAAGATTAATCTTGCTTTGACAACTTTTGAATTATTGAAAATAAGAGTATCTCCTCTTCTTAAACACTTAGATAAAGATTCATTAAAAAAGCCCTCTGCAATGACTCCACTCTTCCTACCTACGATTAACAGTTTCGAGGCACCGCGAACCTCTGGTGGATATTGTGCTATTCTATCTCTAGGTAATTTATAATCGAGACTCAATCAATCCTTAGTTTAACCTTCATTAATTTTGCTAAAAGCCTTCAAAAATTCTAAAGGAAGAGGGAATATAATCGTTTTCGTTTTTTCCGCAGCTAGTGACTGCAAAGTTTCTAAAAATCTTAACTGCATACTTGCAGGTGATTCCGATAGTATTTTAGCAGCTTGAAGTAATTTTTCAGCAGCTTGATACTCTCCCTCAGCCTGTATAATCTTTGCTCGTCTGACACGCTCTGCTTCCGCTTGCTTCGCTATGGCCCTCTGAAGCTCTTGTGGTAAATCCACCTGCTTAACTTCAACAGTGTTAACTTTAACCCCGAACGGCTCAGTTTTAGAGTCAATAATCTGCTGAATTTTCATGTTGATCTCATCTCTTTTAGCTAGTAATTCATCTAGTTCAGCTTCACCGCATACGCTCCTTAAGGTAGTTTGTGCTAACTGATTTACAGCAACTATAGCATTCTCTACCTGAGTGACAGCCTTCACGGGATCAAAAACCTGGAACAAAACAACCCCATTAACCTTAACAGATATATTATCTCTTGTGATAACATCTTGGGAAGGAATATCAAAAGTTAATATTCTCATATCAATAATTATTTTTTCGTCAATGATGGGGATAAGAAATCTAAGGCCAGGATCCCTTGTATCATAAAGTTTCCCAAAACGCAGTACTATAGCCTTCTCCCATTGCCGAACCAGAAAGACTGACTTAAATAAGATTACAATTACTATTGCAAGTGCTACTAAAAAACCGCCACTCATGCTCCCTGAAGTTTAACATAGCTTAACCCCTGCATCAATAAAGATTGATGATTGAGAAGTTGAAATTCAATTAGTTAAAATTTTATATACTAAGTTTTAAGCCCAAGTGGTGGAATTGGCAGACACGCTACCTTGAGGGGGTAGTGGGAGCAATCCCGTGGAGGTTCAAGTCCTCTCTTGGGCAAAAGTTAGCTTAAAAATTTACTTTCTTTTACTTCCTCTACTACAATTTCTAATTTATTATTTTCAAATTTAACGCACCCTTGCTCCACTAAAAAAGATTCAACTCCATCAATAATTACCCAATTTTCTGTACACAATCCAACATAATCTGCGTGGTTTTTTAAAATTGTGATCTGACCATCCTGGTTATAAAAAGTAACACTAGTTGCTTTACCCTTGAAACGAATCCCAGAGGACTCAATTATAATTACGTCAAACTCTGAGGACATCCTACACTGCTAACTCTTGTTGAAGTTTCTTGGCCTTTTCTTTAGCTTCCTCAATGGTGCCAACCATGTAGAATGCCTGCTCAGGCAAATCATCGACTTTGCCGTCAATAATTTCTCTAAAGCCCTTAACAGTATCCTCTCTCTTTACAAAAACTCCTTTCAATCCTGTAAAAGCTTCAGCGACATGAAATGGTTGACTCAAAAAACGCTCAATCTTCCTAGCTCTCGCTACAATTAACTTATCCTCCTCCGAGAGCTCATCCATACCCAAAATTGCTATTATGTCCTGTAACTCTTTATAACGCTGTAATATTTGCTGAACACCCCTTGCAACCTCATAATGTTCCTGACCAACAACTAAAGGATCTAGAATTGTTGAAGTTGAAGTTAACGGATCTACGGCCGGATAAATACCTTTTTCTGCGATACTTCTACTTAATTCCGTAGTAGCATCAAGATGTGCAAAAGTCGTAGCAGGAGCAGGATCAGTATAATCATCAGCAGGTACATAAACAGCCTGGACGCTTGTTATAGAACCCCTTTTTGTGGATGTAATTCTCTCTTGAAGTGCAGCCATATCAGTTGCAAGCGTGGGTTGATATCCAACAGCAGAAGGAATTCTTCCAAGCAAACTAGAAACCTCCGAGCCAGCTTGCATAAATCTAAATATATTGTCAATGAATAACAAAACATCTCGCCCTTCAACGTCTCTAAAGTACTCACACATTGTAAGAGCAGATAAGCCAACTCTAAATCTTGCTCCAGGCGGCTCATTCATTTGTCCATAAACCAAAACAGCTCTATTAATAACACCAGATTCCTTCATTTCAAGCCAAAGATCATTTCCCTCTCTGGTTCTCTCACCAACACCTGCGAAAACACTGTATCCGCCATAAGCTTTAGCTATGTTATTAATTAGCTCCATTATGATCACAGTTTTACCAACACCTGCTCCGCCAAAAAGACCAATTTTACCACCCTTGAGATAAGGACATAAAAGATCAATAACCTTGATACCTGTTTCTAAAATCTCTCTAGATGGATTCTGATCCTTAAGCTTTGGGGCCTCTCTATGAATCTCCCAAAATTGCTCAGCGTTAACATCCCCAAGCTCATCTATTGGTTGTCCAACTACATTAAATATTCGGCCTAAAACAGCACTACCAACAGGCACTTTAATCGGGCCTCCCAAGTAACGCACTGGTTGACCTCTTCTTAAACCATCTGTAGTGTCAAGTGCGATTGTCCGCACAACATTATCCCCCAAATGTTGAGCAACCTCTAAAAAAAGATTATCCTCTTTGTCACTTATAAATGGATTGAAAGTAACTAAAGCATCATTAATTTTAGGCAGACTTTCGCCCTGCTCAAAAATTACATCAACGACTGCTCCAAAAATCTGATAAACCTTACCTACAAGGATCTTACCATTCTCCATAAATCAATTAACTCCCTCTTTTACCACTGAGGCTCCCCCAATTACATCTAAAATTTCACTTGTGATGCTCGCTTGCCTTATTTTGTTTGATAACAAGGATAAGGCTTCTGCTAAATCACCCGCATTTTTTGTAGCATTCTCCATCGCAATCATACGTGAGGCATGTTCCGAGCATTTTGATTCCAAAAGAGCTTGAAGAAGCTTAGTCTCCACTATCCTCGGAATAATGTAATCAAGAACAGACTTAACATCTGGCTCAAATAGAAAAGTCTCCTTAACATCCTCTTCTTTTCTTGCTTCAATTTCTAGTTTTAACGGCAAAAGCAACTTCGAATTAGGCTTTGGGGAAAGTACAGATAAAAAATCAGTATATACTATTTCAACTGATGAATATTTACCTTCCTTGTAAAATTCTTTTATTAGTTTAGCAACATCTTGAGCATAGTTTATGTCTGGGATATCAGGTAACATCGGGATTGTTTGCTTTATATTTACCTTGCCCCAGAAGTTTAAAATTTCTGCAATTTTCTTTCCTAGAACAAGACACTCAACTTTGTTAACGTCATACTTTTTTTCAACATACTTTTTAATATTCATGTTAAACCCTCCACACAAACCCCTACTACTGCCAATAATAACCAAGAGAATTAATAAGCCTTCTCTTTTTTCAAACAGATAACTAGAGTAAGATTCAACAAAAATCCTAAGCAGTATATTTAAAAGCGCCTTTTCATAAGCTCGACTGTTTATGGTTAAATCCTGCATCTTCTTTAATTTTGCCCCCGCAACAAGCTTCATAGCATAAGTGGTTTTTTTTGTGCTTTTGATTGATTGAATTCTTTTAAGTAAATGTCTTGCCTTTGACATTCCTACTTTTTACTACTTTTCGGTATTTTTTAAATTAGCAAGGTAATCTCCAACTATTTTTTTAATGGCCACATCTAATCGATTTTCAATCTCTGAGGTAAGATCTCCAATATTTTTTATCGCGTCAGCTAAATCCTTGTTCTCCCCCGAAAAACTAAGTATTATCTCTCTCTCAATATCCTTGCATTTATCTACTGGAACATCATCTAAATACCCTCTGGTTACCGCAAATAAAACTACTACCTGTAATTCCATCTTTAACGGTTTGTACTGATCTTGCTTAAGAATCTCAACTATCCTTTTTCCTCTTTCTAACTGCCTTAGAGTCACTTTATCTAAATCCGATCCAAACTGAGCAAACGCCAATTTTTCACGATATTGGGCAAGATCCAGCCTTAAGGTTCCGGCAACCTTCTTCATGGCTTTCGTTTGCGCAGCACCACCCACTCTGGAAACAGACAAGCCAACATTAACTGCCGGTCTCACTCCAGCATTGAAAAGATCAGTTTCCAAATATATCTGTCCATCAGTTATTGATATAACATTTGTAGGAATATACGCAGATACATCACCAGCTAGAGTTTCAATTATTGGCAACGCAGTTAAAGAGCCTCCTCCTTCCTTTTCTGATAATTTTGCCGCTCTTTCCAATAACCTACTGTGTAAATAGAAAACATCTCCTGGATATGCCTCTCTACCAGGCGGTCTTCTCATCAAAAGTGATACTGCTCTATAAGCCTGAGCATGCTTTGATAGATCATCGTAAACAATCAACGCATGCTTACCTTTCCACATGAAGTACTCACCTATCGAACACCCAGCGTAAGGTGCTATAAATTGCATTGGTGCTGGATCGCTAGCCGTGGCAGCAACAATTACTGTGTACTTAAGTGCATCATACATTTTTAATCGTTCAACTATCTGAGCTACAGAGCTTCGTTTCTGACCAATAGCTACATAAATACAAATTACATCCTGATCCTTCTGATTTATTATTGTGTCAATTGCAATTGCGGTTTTCCCCGTTTTTTTATCCCCAATAATCAATTCCCTTTGACCTCTACCGATTGGAGTCATACTATCAATCGCCTTTATCCCTGTTTGAAGCGGTTGATGTACAGGCCTTCTCTTTACGATTCCTGGTGCTTTAATCTCGATTAATCTTCTCTCTACTACATTAATAGGCCCTAATCCATCTATCGGGTTTCCAAGAGGATCCACTACCCTTCCAAGGAATTCCTCTCCAACCCCAATATCTGCTACTCTCCCTGTCCTGCGAACGATTACGCCTTCTCCAACACTTGAACTTTCACCCATTACTAAAATACCAACATTCTCTGCTTCTAAATTAAAAGCTATACCAGAAATTCCGTTCTCAAATTCAACCAACTCTGAACTCATGACTCCCTCAAGTCCAACAACTCGAGCAATTCCATCACCTGAGAAAATAACTTTACCGTACTCTTGAGGATCAAAATTGAACTTGAGTTCCTTTAAGCTTTCCTCAAAAAGTTTTTCAATATCAACAAGATCCATTTTTACTGAACCCGATTATAAACGCCTGAAATTAAACTTTCAAACGATAAGTCCACTAAACGATCTGGAAAAAATATTTTAAAACCTCCAACTATTTTACTTGAAACCTCGAATATGAAGTTATCATTAAAAGATGCTCCATACCTTACAGCAATTTCCTTCGCAAAACGAGCTTGCTCATCATTTAGAGGCTGAGCCGTGACGATTTTAACTGTTCTAATCCCAAATTTGTGAGAAATCTTTTTTTGTAAATCTCTGATAAAAAGTTTGCGAGAAAGATTGGAAAATTTATTACTAATAAAAACCCTGGTAAAAGAAACTAAAAAGTTTTTAATCACTTCAGCATTTCTACTACCAAAAACATTTGAAATTTTTTTAAAAAAATTCTCCGTGGCAAGATCATCTGCAAAACGGAACTTATTCACATTTAAGTCAATCATTTCAAAGACCTTTATAAGTTTTTGACACTCATCAAAATTTAAGTTTAATCGCTCTAAGAAATTTAATGTTTTAATTGAAAGATCTTTTTTTGATGACATCATAGTCCTGCCCTAGATTTAAGGTACCTAATCTGATTATCCAGTTCGATTTGAGAAAGCTCCCTAGATGCCATTGCCCTAAAAAAATTTTTTGCTAAATTAACAATCTTGTCTCTTTTATACCGATCTAATTCTTCAAGCGATCTCTTTTTATACTCTTCCTTCTCCTGAAGCCTTTTTCTTACATTTGCCAGTATAGCTTCTTTCCTTGCTTTACCAGTCTCATGAGCTTTTTTTATTAGATCATTTATTTCATTTTGAATGTTATCTAATTTTTCTTGTATCTGCCTTTTTTCATTAACCGCTTCTTGAAATCTATTCATGTTACTTGATAACTGCTGAGCTAATTCAATCTCCCAATTTTTTATAAAAGGTATGATCTTCTCTTTAAAAAGATATCCAAAAAAGATTACAAACAGTGCAAAGTGTAGAAAAAGTAGTGAGCTACTACCTTCAACACCTGAAGCACAAAAAACCGGTACCCAGAAACTGAGAAAAATTACCTTTAAAAACATAACCTTTAGAAACCCAATAAATTCTTAAATTTTTCTACTGACCTTTGCGATATAGCGTAAAGCTGCTCCCTGGCAGTTTCTATTTCTTCTTCTATTTTTTTAAAACGCTCTTCTAACATTTTTTTTATCTCTAAGTCTAGCTCTTCTAACTCTTTAGCTGCTATAGCATTGGCCTCATCAGTGTAAGAATTAATTATTTTTTCCGCTTCTTTTTTTGCCTCTAATATTCTTCTGTTGTATTCTTCCTTTAGCTCCTTAATCTCATTCTGTATTTCATAAACTTTACGAGGATAGTCGGTAAGAATACTGTCACGCAGTTCCCACTGAGACAAGTAAAATGAAAAGATATATTTTTCAAAAAATAGATATCCCAACCAAAAAATCAGCATCCATACTAAAGCTCCTGCAATAATTGTTGACATCCCCCGATTTACTTTACCTCATCGGCGCATCAGGAATCAATTCAACAGTTGGAGGATCAACAATGGCTTTCACTATACCAAAACCACCTTGAACCTGGATAACTGCTTTTTGTTCAGCAGAACTCATATTTGCAACTAATTT
Organism: uncultured bacterium; assembly: GCA_938038205.1. Lineage (GTDB taxonomy): Bacteria > Bdellovibrionota_C > UBA2361 > JANWWW01 > JANWWW01 > CALHSA01. The sequence goes on from CALHSA010000003.1 coordinate 78,199, forward strand.
AGGCTCACCAATCTGCACTCCTTTGAGAGAAATTACCTTAACGTTAACAGAACTCGGCACACATCTAAAGCCGGCTGGAGGCTCTACCCTCAGATTCCGAAATTCTACAGTTTCTGTAAGAATATCATAGTTAAAAGAAATTGGAATAATTGAGGAGCCTTTAACCTTTGTTTTTTCAGGGACCACCAAGGGTACCTTGATAGTTTTACTTCTCAAATAAGGATTAAACTCCAAATTCGATAGATCAATTTTAGCGGTTCGAATCTCAGAAATATTATATAAAACACTTCTCGGGCCACTAAGAATAACACGTCCAGGATGAGAAATGTTTTTTAAAATTATGTATTGAACAGGTGAGTCAACAAGATCAAGTTTTACATTTACTTGCCTTTCATCAATCTCGTCAATAATTACATCAATAAATTTTGGCTCGATACTTAAAAGTTTTAAGCCTTTTGGCAGATTAAGGATTTTTTCATTTAACAAAAGTCGGTGTGATCCTGATCCCTGGCTTAGCCGTAAATTAATTTGCTTAAATTCCTCCTCAAAAGTTTTGAAAAATATTTGAGGCCCCTTTAATGAAAGAGTAACTTCTGAAGCAGTTTTTTCAACCACAACATAGTTGTCATTGATATGTTGAATAAAAACTGGGACTCTAAAAACTCTAATAAGATCAGATGTGTAAAAGTTCGCATATAACCATATTGATATCGCAAAAAGAAAAGCCAGAAAAAATCTCAAATCTCTGTAGTACACCATTAGCTTTTCATTTGATTAAATTTTCTGAAAAAGTAGATACTTTACCATCCTGTATAATCTCAACCTGACCATCCTCTGAGGACACTGTAAATACAACACAATCAAATCTTTTAGTTAACCATATAGCAGCGCTTTTTTTAATACTCACAGGGTCACCCGATTCTGTGTCCAAACCTAACACCAAAAATCCAACCTTTTTTATGCAATTCTCCGAAATCAGTATTCCACCCTTTAAATTTGTTGCAAAGAATTCAAGAGTCTCCGGGCTTAAAATCGCATTAACAGTAAAACCATTTTTTAAATGTTCCAGAAATCGATCACTCCTTTCAAGGATTATGAAAGATTCAATTCTCTTATTTGACAAATTTTTCAAAGCCTCTTTAAGTTTCAAATCAATTTTATTAGGAGAAAAAAATGACCGTAAATTTACAATGAACCCTCCTAATAACCCTAATGCTCTTCTGGTTTCATCCCTAAATACTATCAAAAGGACTAGCCCGAAATATGTGACTATTCCATCTAAAATCCAGGCCATTGTAGCTAAACCTAGGAACTTTGAAAGGAGATTCAAAAGAAAAATTAGGGAAAAACCTAGTAATGTTGCTAAAGCCTTTTTTGACTCTATTTGCCTCAAAAAAAGGTAGAGTATCCAAACTACAAGAACTAAATCTAAGGAATGTAGAATAAATTTAAAAATAAATTCCTCAGCCTGCAAAGCATACACCCTCAGGAAATAGGATAGCAGACTCCTTTAGATAACTTTCCCAAGAATCGGAAGCATGAATTGCGTTTTCACCTTTTGATGTACCGTAGATTTTCCTAATCGTACCAGGAGCGGCTTCGTTCGGATCCGTTGCACCTACAATTTGCCTAACTCTATTTATAGCATCCTCTCCCTCCAGAATCGCAGCCACTACCGGATAAGAGCTCATCCATGTTACAAGTTCTGAGAAGAATGGACGATCTTTATGAATTTCATAGAATTTTTCAAAAAGCTCTTTACTCCCAGATAACATTTTAAGTGCTGCTATCCTAAAATTTTCTTTCTCAAATCTGGATAAAATTTCCCCAATTACATTCTTTTTAACTGAGTCAGGTTTTAAAATGATTAAAGTTCTATTATTCATACCCGGCCTAATTTTACATTAATGTTAAGTAAAATTAAATTTTAAAGGTTTCATTTGGACCTGGAGAGATTCGAACTCTCGACCCCATGCGTGCAAAGCATGTGCTCTCCCACTGAGCTACAGGCCCAATGACGCTTTAAAAGACTAACACCCTAATAACAAAAATAATAAAGATCTAGTAAAAAAAAATCCACCCTATTGAAGTTAAAAATGCAACTTAGGGAGAAAATTAACGATATCAGTGAAAATGGCAGAGCCTCCCATTGAGGAGTTACAGAGTTTTTGCGCAAGTGTTGTTGAGAAAAAAATACTTCTAAAGTTTTCTGCTCTAGAGTGTAAATCATTTCTTTTTCTGCCACTGTTTAGTACTCACAAAAATGAGATCGCAGTAATATCACCCTTAAATCAAGAAGAGTTAGATCAGGTTTCCAAAATTATTGGTAAACCTTTAGTTCTAATAAAAAAGGCACCTAAAAGCACACTAATTGATCTTATTGACTTTTTGTTTGCAAAGTTCGGGATCATTAAAAGTGAGATAACCCCTCAGACCTCCTCCACATCTGAATTAAATCAAATATGTAATACAAAGGAGGGTAATTTACTTAAACAACTTATTGAGTATCAAGTTGCTAATCATATTTCAGATTTAATCTTCGTTCCTCAAATCAGTGGTGTTGAGGTTATAGTAAAGCAGCCAAATGGCCTTGTATCAAGAAGCACAGAGAGAATACCTCTTGAGATTTATGAAAAAATGCTGAATATACTGAAAGTTTTTGCACGATTGGATTTTAGCTCCAATTTACCATGGTTGGAGGGTGCTTTTAGGTTAAAAATTCTTGGCAGGGATACTGCTTTTAGAATTAGTATCGTCTCAACACTTCATGGGAAATCGACAACTATTCGATATCTAACGAAAGGTAGAATATATGCCCTAAAGGATTTGATCTGGTTTGAATCAGAGCTTGATAGGATTTTGGAATTTATTAAAAAACCCTCAAAACTAAAATTTATCGTTGGGCCAATGGGTTCAGGCAAAACCACCTTGCTGTACAGTATTCTGACTGAGCTTGCTAAAAACAGTTTTGTAATTTCAATTGAGGATCCTCCAGAGGCTGAGCTACAAAATGTAGCGCAGATTCCAGTAAAAAGGGATTTTGACTATGCACAAGCTCTTCGATCGGTATTAAGGCATAATCCGGATCACATAGCTTTGGGTGAGTTGAGAGATTCTGAGACACTAAAAACAGCCATGCAAGCTAGCAGTATTGGCCATAGCATCTTTGCTACAATTCATGCTAATGATCCTATTTCTTTTGAAACTCGGTTATTATCTCTTGGGGTTCCCCTTAGTTCCCTGCAAGCTAATTTAGAGGGTCTATTATTTCCCAAACTGTTACCAAGATTATGTGAAGATTGTAAGACAGTAGATTTATCAGCCAGTAATGTTTTGGATTGTCAAGCTTATAATGCAAAAGGTTGCGAGAAATGCTCATTTTTAGGTGTATCTGGAAAAATTTTAATAACGGAGTTATACTTTTGGTCTGGATCTTTTTATCTTGGCGGGTTAAGTTTTAAGGATCAGTGGCAAAAGTTGGTAAAAGAAGGGTTGGTGGGAATAAATATGGTACTTTAAAGTATAGGCCTAACGTCTGCTTGCTAATTTTTAATAAAGAAAAAAAAATTTTAATTGGAAAGCGAGCTAACTCCAACATTTGGCAGCTTCCTCAAGGTGGGGTTGAATCAAACACCCTTATTGAAGCTGGTTTAAGGGAGGCATTTGAAGAGCTTGGAATTGCCCCTTCTGAATTAATTCCGGTTGAGGTACTAGATCATGTTAATACTTATACTTTCAAAACACCTAAGGACTACGGTGATGACGTTTACCAAGGTCAAAGCCAGCGTTTTGTTGTTTTTAAATTTATGGGGCATAAAATTGATCTAACCAAGGCCACAAGCAAAGAGCTTGAGGACATAAAATGGATAGAATTACCCCAGATTGCGAAAGAATGTGATCCTCTTAGACAGCGGGCCTATAGAAAGGTTATTGATGAGATTCAGAGAAAGGGTATTCTTTCAAGAATATGAAAGTTTCAGTTGTAATACCTGTTTTTAACGAGTTCCAATTTATTGAGAAGGTTCTTCTCACTGTAAAAGGTTGTTATCCATTAGATAAAGAAATAATAGTTGTTGATGATTTCTCCACTGACGGCACAAGGGAATTTTTAATTAACAACAAACATCTATACTCAAAATTAGTGTTACATGAAAAAAACTATGGTAAAGGTAGAGCTTTACGGAGTGGTTTTAAAGAAGCCACGGGAGATATCATTATCATTCAAGATGCTGATTTAGAGTATGATCCAACAGAGTATCCAATCCTCCTTCAGCCAATTTTATCGGGGAAAGCGGATATAGTGTATGGATCTCGATTCTTAACAACAAATCCTAGACGTGTCCTTTACTTCTGGCACTCAGTAGCAAATAAAATTTTAACCCTTGCTAGCAATATTGTAACGGATCTTAACTTAACTGATATGGAAACGTGTTACAAAGTTTTCAGGAGGGATGTTCTAAACGGTTTGAAATTGTCAGAAGATAGATTCGGTTTTGAGCCTGAGTTTACTTGCAAAGTTAGCCGTAAAAAATGGCGTATATATGAGGTGGGGATTAGCTACAGTGGAAGAACCTATGAGGAAGGGAAAAAGATAGGGTTCAAAGATGCAGTAAGAGCTTTTATTTGTATACTCAAGTACGGGGTTTTGAGGTTAGATTAAGTACCTTCGAGTCAGGTAAATTTTAGTTAACATTTTAAAATTTAAGAAGAATAACTAATGTAGTATGACAGAAGAATATGGTGTAACAATCGATCCTCAGAGGTATGTAAACCCTGATTATTTAGCTACAGCTAGAGGCCCTGATTATTTACCTACAGCTAGAGGATATTTAGAGAATGGCCCTCAAGAAACCCAGGCTATTAGCATTGAGGCCATACAAGTTGCTGCGTCATTTGACAGAACTTTATTAGAGATATTATTTCTTAGCACCAAGTATGGCGAGTTTTTTAACGATCTTGTTCAGCTAGTACGAAAACAAGATTTCAACAACATAAATCAGAAAATTATAGAATTAGCACAAAAACATGGCTTTACTGCACAAGAGCAAGGGGAGAAAATTGTAATTCAGTTTGGCATCGGTATACCCGCGTTAGTAATAGATAAACATAAGGGTAATACTGGAGATATTCTGCAGAATTCATCGTTTGAAGCAGCTCTTCGAGGGTCCTTATCTAGATGGAGTCAAAACATACTTGAGAACCCTATAGTTGTTGGTCATGTTATTCACGCAAATAATATTCAGAAAGCTTTAAGAGATCCTGATCTTGGAACAGCTATTATTAGTTTAACTCAAAGAAATATGTTTATATTTAAGCAGGGAATTGCTACAGGATCTCAGGGACTCCCTAATCACCGTGGCGTAGGCCGAGGAGCACCTACCCGACAACAGCCTTACCCTCCTTACTCGTATACACCACATACTCCTCAAAATCCTTATGAATATCAGTATCCCCAAACGCAGAATAACCCTGGATATGGCCAATTAAGCCCGTACGATACGAGGCATCAATTGGGAATGGAGCAGATGCGGCAATATGCTTATATAGATGCGGACCCAGTTAAAATAAGAGCTGATATACAAGCGGAGACAGATTTGAGAAGAGCTGGTATACGAGCGGAGACAGATGAGAGAAGAGCTTATTTACGAAATAGTAATTTAATACTTCGAAGTGATTTAGCTAGAGCTCAGAGGGAGGATAGACATAAGCAGGGGATGTTGCAGAAAATGTCTAACGACGTTAGCTGGATCCACCGTCGTATTTATGAAAGTGCAAATGAATTTTCAAA
>CALHSA010000004.1 GCA_938038205.1 uncultured bacterium
TATAATTTTGTTAGATAATTTAGATGTCTGATTTAAACCGGTATCATTTTCGATTTATCACAAAAATTCCTATTAGTTTTTTTTGTGAATAATTAGTCAATTCTATAAAAAATTTATTAAGCGATCAGAGACAAACTGTGAATTTTTATAACGGTGTCAAATAAACTTTTAAGAACAGTCAAATGTTAAAATTTAATTTTATTAAGATGTTAAAATTTAAAAGAGTTTACTAGCACACTTAATAAGATAAAACTGGTGTTCCTAAAACGGAAAGTTTTAAGACTTAAAGTACTCCTTAAAAATTTTTTTTTAAATTCGAAACTATTTTCATGCAAGCTTCATCTTGGAGAGACATTATTGGCGAAAAACTTGTTTTATTTGATTTAAATAATGTTGAAGATCAAAAAGCCCTCCTTGATCTTATTAACACAATTAAGGATGAGCTTCAATCAAAAGGGGATGAAAACTACAAAAAATTAGAGGAATTCTTGAATTTTGCACATTCCAACCCAACCTGGATTGATCCCGAGAACATTAACATGTTATTTCAGACAGATCAACCAGTAAAAGGGCCGGATCCCGAGTTTGCTCCTGATTTTGCCGAAAAATATCTAACTGATCTAGTTGAGATGACCGAGTGGGTTTCTACAAAAGCTATGGAAGATAAGCCTGATTATGAAGAAATCGGTAGAAAGATAAAAAGGTTCGTTCATACAATGAAGGGAGATGCTGGAAGCGTTGGATTCACTCAGATCGAAAAAAGCTGTCACAATATAGAGAGTGCACTTCAAAATTTCAGTGATCATGAATTAATTGATTCTTTTCTAGACTTTGCAAAGTTTTGTTTAGATGTAATTCAAAAATGGTTTTCTGAGAATCTTTGGTTGGAGGATGTTTGGGATGTCAATCGGTGTAAGGTAGAAAACCGAGCTTCAACTACTGCTGCAGACGAGGGTATTGATTTTTCAGTTTTTGGTGACTCGGTAAATGTTAATCTTTTAAAAGAGTTACTAAATGATCCAGAGTACTCAGATTTAGTAAAAAAAGAGCTAGAGAAATCAAAGCAACAGGAGAGAGCCGAACCGGAAGACCCCGCACCTAAAGACCCTGAAACATCACCAATCTCTGATAATCAATTCAGTCCATACAGTTTGGAAGGGGATCCTGATTTGTACGTAGAATTTACTCTGGAGGCAGAGGATCATTTATCTAATGTTGAAAAAACATTAATGGAGGATCCCGAGGCTAAAGTTGACTTAATTTTTCGTTGTGTGCACTCAATCAAGGGTGCATCTGGGTTCTTTAAACTGAAAGAGCTTCAAGAAATAAGCCATCTTTTAGAGAACTTGCTTGATGATGTAAGAAACAAGAAAAGGGCTTTCTCAGAAAATTTAAAAGTTTGCTTGGCATCTTACATCGACATCTCACGAGTATTATTAGAGATTGGCAAGCAGTTTTGGAAAACCGGTAACCCTATTGAGTGGTCCCAAGATGGCATTGATCTGTTAAGAAAGCTTGAAAGAATTATGATGGGAAAAGAGGATGGGATCACTAATGAACCAAGCTCAAACTTTGAGTCTAAACCTGAGCGAAAAAAGGAGCAAACAAAAGAGGGAGAGCGACCATTTGTTAAAGTTGACACTGTTAGATTAGATCATTTAATCGATAGTATCGGCGAAATGTGTATTTATACCAACATGTTGGTAAGACAAGCTCGAACTCATCTTAAAGATAATATTGAAGTTTTAGATGTTACTCATCAGGTAGAGAAATTTGCTAGAGAGCTTCAAGGTGTAGGCATTGCTTTGCGATTAATGCCGGTAAAAGGCCTATTTCAAAAAATGGCCAGATTAGTTTGGGATTTGGCAAAAAAAACCGGCAAACAAATAAAATTCGAAATGTATGGTGAGGAAACAGAGATGGATAGAAATATTATAGAGAAACTCACAGATCCCTTACTTCATATGGTTAGAAACTGTGTAGATCATGGAATAGAGCTTCCTGATGACCGAATTAAAGCAGGGAAACCTAAAGAAGGAAGGATAAGTCTAGAGGCAAACCACAAAGGTGGAACAATCCAAATTGTTCTTAAAGACGATGGAAGAGGATTAGATCCAGATAAAATTTTCAATAAAGCAGTTGAGAAAGGTTTAATATCAAAAGATCAAAAATTAACTAAAGAGGAGATTTACTCTTTAATTTTCATGCCAGGATTCTCTACTGCAGAACAAGTGACTGAGTTATCAGGAAGAGGAGTTGGAATGGATGTTGTATTTAGAAACGTCTCCGACCTCAGAGGAAGGATATTAATTGAATCTGATAAAGGGAAAGGAACATCTTTTACTATAGAGTTACCTTTAACATTAGCTATCCTCGATGGAATAATGGTTAGTGTTAGAGATGAAGTCTATCTAATCCCAACTCTGTCTGTGATAGAAATAGTTGATGCTAACAATGATATATTTCTTACAAATGAAAGAGGACTTACATTCAATTTTAGGGGCCAATACTTAGCACTTTATGATGCAGCAGAGTTATTTAGTTGTCCAACCAGATCTGAGATAAGCACCCAAAACTACAGCACAAAAAAAGTATTAGTACTTGAAACCGGATCTGATAGATTTGCCTTACTTGTTGACGAGGTTTTAGAGAGTTTTACCACCGTAATTAAATCAATTGATAAATACGTGGGAACCAGGAAAGGGATTTCAGGCTGTAGTGTGATGTCTGATGGCAGTGTAGCCCTTATTATTGATGTAAGAGAGTTGATTGATCTAGCAAAGAGGCAGCAAAGAGTTAGCAAGGCAACCTCATCTAATCACCAAACATGTTAAGTGATTGGCAAATAAAAAAGATATCTGAGAAGGTTCTACGCGAAACTGGGATTGTAATAACTGAGGATAGGAGCAGTGTTCTTAAGAATAAATTTTATAAATTTTTAAAAGCAAAATCTAACCTCGATGTTTCCACCTGCTTTTCCTTGATTCTGGAGAATGATGAAATTTTTAGAGAATTTTTAGATTATCTAACAATAAACCATACCCTTTTTTTTAGGGAGCAGATTCATTTTTTTGACCTAGCTGAGAGGGTGAAACTTAAGGGTCAAAAAAAAGTTAAAATATGGAGTGCCGCGTGCTCAATAGGAGCTGAACCATACACCATTTGTATGGTTTTAGAGGACCTGAAAGCTAATTATAAGATTTTAGCAACAGACATAGATCGAAGCGCTTTGGAGACCGCAAAATCAGCAAAGTATCCGCTAAACATGCTTGATCAAATTCCAAAAACTTACAGGAAATACGTCAATATTTATGATGATCATTTTGAAATTAACCAAGTGTTGAAAGAAAAAGTAATTTTTGAAACCATTAATCTCATACACATACCGGATAATCTTAAACCCGAGTTGGATGCAATTTTTTGTCGGAATGTCTTTATCTACTTTAACTTTGAACAGAAAATAGCTTGCTTAGAGCATCTCAAAGAGCTTCTTTTACCTGGAGGGGTGATATATTTAGGCTTAAGTGAATTTATCCCATCTCATATTCCGGGGTTAAAGTTTATTGGAAAATCTATTTACATTAGGGAGGCATGAATTCTATCCCGCAGATTTTCGTAAACATTGGCCAATATAAAGTTATCAAAAATAATGAGTCAGCTATTCTTGTGGCACAAAACTTAGGTAGTTGTTTAGGGCTAGCGGCTTTTGACAGAATTAAGAAAATTTATGGTATGATCCACTGTCTTCTTCCTTTATCATCCAGGGATCCTCAAAAAGCAAAACAAAATCCAGCTCTTTATGTTGATACCGGAGTGCCATTACTTCTTGAAACTTTGGTTGAGTTAGGATGCTCACTACAAGATCTTGAGATATATGTTGCTGGGTGTGGGCACACTGGGAAAGAGTTAGACCCTTTTGAGATAGGCCAAAAAAACTACACAATATTTAGAAAACTTGCATGGAAAAATGCTCTATGTTCAAAAGGTGAGCATGTGGGTGGGAATATCCCTAGAACCTTAATTCTAAACACCGTGGAAGAAACTGTAATAGTAAAAACACCAGATAAGATGATTTACTTATGAACTATGGGATACAGAATCTTAATTGTTGATGACAGTAGTTTAGCTCGAAAGGTTTTAATTAGAGCTTTAGAGAGTATAGGGGTAAGACCTGAGTGTATTTTTCAAGCCGAAAATGGTGTTCAAGCTTTAGAGATTCTTGAAAAAAACTGGGTAGATTGTGTTTTTCTAGATATTAATATGCCAGAGATGAACGGTATAGAGTTCTGTAAAAAAATTAGAGCTAGCCAAGAATTAAAAGATCTTAAAGTGGTTGTAGTCTCAACCGAGGGATCTGAGGAGAGAATTCAACAGCTTAAAAATTTGGGGATTTCCGGGTTTGTACGAAAACCGATCAGCTTGGAGGTTTTGAGGGAATCTATCAATAAGATTTTCGACTGATCATGAAATCTCTAAATATTAAACTATCTCAGCAATTAGCTGATATTTTAAGTAAATTCGCTTTTATTATTTCAGACCCAGTTGAGGCCCCTGAGCTACCCCCAACGGTTAATCTAATAATTGTTCCTTACTCAGGTCCGAAAACTGGTGAAGTAAAAATTATATGCGACAATAATCTTGGAAATTTACTCTTGTTTAACTTAATTGACCTGGATACAGCATCAGATACTGAAGTTATTGATGCACTTAGAGAGTTAGGCAATGTGTTTGCAGGTAACCTTTTAACTTTTTTTTACGACAAACAACAGGCTTTTGATCTAAAACCCCCTATTTGGCTTGCTATAAAAACTGATAATTTAAACTTAAATGATGACTGGGTTTTTTTAAACTGTGAGGGTTCTATTCTTGGAGTTTCAATTCATGAGCAGCAAAATTAAAACACTCATAGTTGATGATAGTGCTTTTGTGAGACAAACCTTATCAAGAGAGCTTTCTAAACACCCTGATATTGAGATTGTAGGTTGTGCTCAGGATCCGTACGTAGCTAGGGATATTATACTTGAAGGTCCACCAATTGATGTTATTTTACTCGACATTGAGATGCCAAGAATGGATGGACTGACATTTCTTGGCAAATTAATGAAATTTAAACCAACCCCGGTTATCGTAGTCAGCTCTTTGGCGAAAGAAGGCTCAGATGTAGTCTATGAGGCATTAAAGTTAGGAGCAGTTGAAGCCGTATGTAAACCTGGAAGTATGTACGCACTTGGAGATTTAATTGTTCAGCTTCCTGATAAAATTAGGGCAGCCAAAAGTGTAAATCTTGAAAAGTTACTTAAAAATAGGGAGTGTGCTCCTCCATCAATCAACTCACTCTCAAGGGTAACAACAACTAACAAAGTAGTAGCTATTGGGGCATCTACAGGTGGAGTCCAAGCTCTAGAGTACATAATTTCAAACTTGCCTGAGAATTTTCCTGCTACTTTAGTAGTACAACATATGCCGCCTGGATTCACAAAATCAATGGCTCAACGACTTAATGATCTAAGCCGGGCAACTGTTAAGGAGGCAGCTGATGGAGATAATTTAACACCGGGAACAGTTTATATTGCCCCTGGAAATTATCACATGCTAGTGAGAGCAAGTGGAGCAAATTTACAAATCGAAATAAAGCAGGGGCCTTTAGTGTCAGGTCATAGACCAAGTATTGATATAACCTTTAAGAGCTTAGCTAGTGCTTGGGGGAAAAACTCAGTCGGAGTTCTTTTAACTGGGATGGGAGCTGATGGAGCTAACGGTCTTTTAGAATTAAAAAAAGCAGGAGCATGGACAATATGCCAAGATGAGGCTACATCAGTTGTGTTTGGAATGCCTAAACAAGCTATAAGTATTAACGCCCATTCAGAGATACTGCCACTATGGGATATCCCTAGTAGGCTAGTGAATCTGTTAAGTGGAGCAACTAATATTCTTCGTTAAAAGTTTGCTGTTGTAACACCATCATCCATAAGAAAGTTTGCGCTGCTGTAACTTTTAATCCGAAATAGTAACCTCATAAGGCTAATCTGCAACTCTGATATTGCAAACGATACACTATTAAAATCCTTTGCAATTTTAACTACCTGATCTAACAAGGCCCAGAAGGATTCCGTATCATTAAGTCTTGAGCTTTCGGATCTTCCACATACAGTTGTAAAATTAAGATTTTTCTCGAATCTTAAAAATCTATCCGCTAACAGATCAAGCTGATTCACTTTTGATTCAAAACCACCACCACCAAACATTTTATGAAGTAATGAATTTTTAAAATTTAAAAAATCTTGGAAAGCTTTATCTCTAATTGCTAACCTATCTTGATTAACATCCTCCAGAGGCTCAAGTGCTCTAACCTCCTCAAGTAATTCTCCTAAAAGCTCAAGCCAAATGAACTCTTTGCAAGATTGAAGTATAGTTCCAAGCTCTTTGCTTGCCTCTTCAGTTGAGGCTTGAATCAAATCAGCAAATCTCCTTAACTCAACACTTATGCAATCTAATGTTGCTGCTTGATCACCCATTTTTTTTGCTCTAATCGCTAGATTCAAAGACACTTGCTTTAAACCCTCTGAAGCTTTTGTTATCCCAAATCTATCTAGAGAGAAATTAACTATACGCTCAACGGGCAAAGTGATCTCCTTTCGTTTGTTAATTAATTCTCTCAAATTTTGTTCTACCTTAAAATTTTTTGATTTCATTAAAGAGAATGCCCTATTTAAATCATATTTTTCTGACCTTGCCAGATTCTCCCTAAAAGCGGCATGATAATAAAACTGTTCATAATCATTAAAACCTAGAGAATTCAACCCTTTCAACAGAGTATCGTAACCAGCCTGAATCTGATCTTTAAGATTAGTTTGCTTGCTCTCAGCTTGAAGCATTTCTGAGTACAACTGGGCAACACACTTAAAAATATCCTGAAGTAGGGGCTTCTGCCGAATTGAGATTAGATACTCTTTTGTTGGAACAACCCAAGCGAATACCCAATAATTATCACCATTCTTAGCCCGATTGTTCACGTAACCACAAAAACATTTATTCGATAAAAGATTCTGCCACATTAAGTAAAAAACTGTCCTTGGCATATGAGGGTGCCTTATTATTCGATGTGGTGAGTTAATTAACTCACCCTCCGAGTATCCACTAATTCGCTGAAATACTGAATTAAAATCCAGGATTATACCTTTTGTATCTGTTATAGAATAAAACAGCTCTTCGATATCAAAAACTGCTTCTTTGCCAGATAAAAAAACATTTTTTGACTCCATATTTTTTAGAGATTTTTAGACTCAAAGTGGTTTTCAGTATTTGAATCAAGGTTAAAAACTTTATTAAGATCCAAAATTGCTATGGGAATTGGAAGTTTATCGTCTGGTAACAAACCAAGAATATACTCACCAAACTCAGAATCCAACTCGCTAGGCGTACGTCTTATCTCCTCAGGCAAAACAGAAACGGTCTTTACTATTTCTTCAACATCTATTCCAACCACTAATCCAAAATCTCCATCCAGCCTAAAAAATACAAAGCAGCTTGATTGAGAGGTTGTATCTCTAAGCCCTAATCTTTTTTTAATATCAAGTATTGGAACTATCTTGCCTCTTAAATTTGTAACCCCTTTTATCACTGGTCTGGCATTTGGCACCCTTGTTATTTTAACTTTGGTTGTTATTTCATGAATTTTAGATATATCCAAGCCAAAAAAATTGTCGTTTATTCTAACAACTAATATTTGCATGATAAGCTTTTCGGATTAAATTTAGTTTTTCTTTAATCAAGGATTCACCTCCGGTTGAGAGTACTGATGATTGGCAAGTAGATAATATAGTGAATTGTAATTAACTTCAAAAATGGTCTTTTTGCTGTTTGTCCATACCTTATGAATTAAATTGTGATCACTTTTAATGCTCTTTGAAACTAAATCCTCCTTTTCAAGATTTCTGATATTATCAATTCCATCAACCTCCAGAACAACAGAGGAATCAAAACTAGGGCCGAGAACAATCATCAAGCTTCTTATATTTGTAATTAAAGTTTGTTTTAACTCAGCAAAAAGTTTAAGCATTTTTGCTAATGTATATTTTTTTTCCTCTTCAAGTATTTGCAGAGCCTCACTTTTATTTGTTTCAGCAAGAGATAGGAGTTTTTCAGCCAACCCGTGAATTCTATTATGAGGATCCTCAAACTGATCAAGTAATCTTCGTATAGTTGAATCAGGAGCTTTGTAAGAATAGAACCATTTTCCAAATGCGCACATACGTGGGTCTTTAGCTTTTGTAAACTCTTCTCCCTCTTTAATTGACTTACTTAAAGCCTCTAACCAATCTATGTGATCCTTTTCCCTCTGATTAAGGATTTCAACAAGCTCTTGTCTCTCTTCTAGTAAAGATTTAAATCCAAGAATCTTTCTAAAATCAAACACGTAAAAAAACTTTTGACGAATCTTCGTTGCTCCTTTTATCCAGGCACAGTTGGTTTTTATTGGGTCAATAGACCTAGAGGGTACTATCTCCTGAATATGCGAAATATCAATAGCATACTCAGTATCTTTGCAAATAAAGATTAGCTGAAGCATAGAGTAAATTTCGGTTTTGTAAACTAAATTTTTAAGGTATTTTTATCTCCTGCGCTGAAACAAAGAAATTAACGCTTCCTGGATGGTTTAAAAACTGAAACTGAATTCCTGAAATGTCTGATATATTCCTTAATTTTACCTGGTTCCCATAAACGATAACCGGGGTAGTCATGTCAAAGGTATACCCACTAGGACTCAGATTAGTTTTGATTCTACCCGCTGTCTGATTACATATCTCCCCTAGCAAATCCCCAGCCTCCGCGTTCACTTCATCAAGATTCTCACCGAACATCCTCTGGTAGATTTCAGCTAAAAACTTAAGATCAGCAGACATTGATAAAAAGAAACTAACTTTGTTCCCTGACATGGAAATCAAGCTGGTGCAATCAAGCCAATTTTTAACTGAATTAAATGGAAGTTTAGAGCTATCGCTCTCAAGAAGATTAACTCCACAAAGCACAGATACCACCTCACTAAAAGCGCTTTTAGCAATTAAATAGTAATCCATAAACTTTTAGATTAAAAAAAAATTTTTTTTTTCGAAATGATTTACATGATTCCGAGAAAATATTTACAACAAACGGTGTTAGTAGTGGACGATTTTTCAACAATGAGAAAAATTATAAAAAACTCACTTCAGTCTATGGGGTTTACAAAAATAATTGAAGCTCATGATGGAATTGATGCGTTTGAAAAACTTCA
>CALHSA010000005.1 GCA_938038205.1 uncultured bacterium
TCTCCTTGACTTATCAAAAACTAAGTTGAGTTGTCTTAGACCAGCATGTTCATAAAAAGTCATAACTGTTTTAGGAGTTGATAAATTTTTTATTTTCCTAAAAATATCTAGGTTTACTTCAACATCCATGGATAAAAAAGGGAGTGAGCAGATAATAAAGTCGTACTTCTCATCAACATTAAATGATTGAATAGGATTGTCGAAGAAAAAAACATTAGGGGCGCAAAGATTTTTAGAGAACTTTTCACGCAAAAATTTAATATAAAAAGGATTACATTCACAAATCGTTAATTTTTGACATTTCTCTGAAACTTTAAACAAATGCCTTGTAATTGATCCAGTGCCTGCTCCTATCTCCAATACTTTAGGAGAGTGTCCTTTTCTAATTGCATCAAAGAGAGGTACGCACATTTCCTTTGCAACTATACCTGATGTTGGGAAGATGGATCCTACCTCTCTTGCATTATTAAGAAATCCTAAAAAAAAACTTCTTAATTCATATACAGTTTCCCTGATTCTGCTTTTACCTTGCACAACAAAATTTATATCAAAAAAAGATTTTGTTTGATACACTGCATTTAATGACGATCTTTAGTGAAGGAGGTTTTTTATTGGAGTACTCTTCCTCAACATTTGACCCTCAAGAATACAGTAAAGACTTCAAAAGAATGTTAGAGTTCATGAGAAGTTTAGAGCAAGGAGAGTTTGTGAACACTACAGAAAAAAGACAGGTAGGACATTATTGGTTAAGAAACCCAGATTTGGCGCCTAATTCAGAGATAAGATCTGAAATTCTTTCAGAGTTAGAGAGTTTAAAAAAAATAACCGAGCAGATTAAACATGACTACACTTACATGTTCTACGCAGGAATAGGTGGGAGTGGCCTAGGACCAAACCTAATCTACGATTGTTTTTCTCATAGATCACCGGAAAAAAAAGTAATAGTTCTTGACAATATCGACCCAGAAGGGTTGGCAAGAAAAACTTCAAATGTTCCTCTGTCTGACACTATTGCAGCTATTGTTTCTAAAAGTGGAACTACGACAGAAACAAATTTAGTCAAAGAATACCTTAAACACTCCTATGCTATGTTTAATCTGCCATTTCCTGGAATTGCAATTACGATGCAAAACACCCCATTGTGGAATGAAGCTAATGATTGGCTTGGTAGATTTAAAATTTGGGAGTGGGTCGGTGGTAGAACAAGCATATTTGGAGCAGTCGGTTTAGTTGTTTTTGGATTTTTAGGTTTGAACATAGATAAATTCTTAGAGGGAGGTAGATTTATGGATGAATTAACTAGGAATGATGATATTGGAAAAAATCCAGCTTCGATCCTGGCATTTCAACTCATAGATTCGTTCAAAAACGGCAAAAAGAATTTATGTGTTGTTCCTTATAGTGACAGGCTTGAAATGTTTACTAAGTATTTACAGCAGTTATTTATGGAATCCCTAGGAAAAAAAAGGGAGGATGGAGAAAGGTTTGGAGTAACGGTTTACGGCAACAAAGGTACAACAGACCAGCACTCATTTTTTCAGCAATTGAGAGAGGGGATTGATGATTTTACCCTTATTCTCATAAGAAGACTTCATCCAGAGATTGCTATAAATGATTCATTCATTGATGGTGGTTTTGATAGGTATCTGGATGCTTTCTTGCTGGGATCTAGGGAGGCAATCAAATCGGAGAACAGAAGCTGTTTAACAATAACCATTCCTCAGATCGATGAATTCTGGTTTGGAGCTTTGATTGCTTTATTTGAGAGAGTTGTCGGTTATTTTGCTGCTTACTTTGGAATCAATGCTTACGATCAACCAGGAGTGGAGGCTGGTAAAAAGGCTGCAAAAAATTTCCTAGAATCAGGGCAAGATCTAAAGAAAATTCATTAGATTAAATATTGACGAACTGCGGTAGCTACCCTTTCCACCTCCTCTTCCGTTTTAAGTGAAGATATATTAATTCGTAGGTCTTTTCCAATAGCAACTGTATAAATGGCATTTTCTTCAATTAAGTTTTCCTGAACATCATGTGATGGTCTGTTTAGATAAGATCCTGGTATATACAAAAACATTCCTCTTTGATTAAGTAAAAATGTAAATTCCTTGGGTAAAAAATTCACAAAGGTCTGACGCATCTTCTCAATCTCAAGTCGTTTATTATCTACCTGCTCCATCCACTCGTTTACAGATGCTGATATCACCTGTGCAACTATTTCAGCTCCAAGAGCTGGTGGTGTTGAGTATTCACCTCTAATTTTAATCTTGAATGCATTTTCTAGTCTCAAAGTTTCATCAGAGAATTCTTTCCCAAAGTTTACGCATAATGCACCAGTTCTTAATGAGTACAGACCGAAATTTTTTGAGAATGAGTAGCAACAAAAGTGAGGTGCTTCGATGGTATTTAATCTTTCCTTGCACTCTGAAAATGGGACAAAACCATCATAAGCATGATCAAGTACAAGAGCTGCATTTGGGAAATGCAATTTGAAAAAACTAGAGATCTCCCTGAGATCTTCAAGACTTAAATCAATACCAGTTGGGTTGTGGCAAGCAATTTGAATGACTCCTATGACTTTTTTTCCTTGGGACAGTAATGAATCAATCTCCTCAAGGTAAAGTTTAATGTTCGGTCTTAAATCCTGAGTAAGATACGGAACCTCCTTAAAAGCTAGTCCATTCTTTGAGGCTATTTGGCCGTAGTTCGGCCATGAAGGGGTGGACACAACAACTATATTTGAATGAAAGTAGGAACGATAGAATTCAAAAGCCAAAAACAAAGCCCCTGTTGAACCTAGAGTTTGTATAACAGTAAGAGGGCTACCGAGGTAATTTTTTACCCCTTCTCTAAACCCTGAATGGCCTAAAATAGGTAGATAGCTCTGATGATATTTGGAATGAATGACCTCTAATAATCTTTCAACTACAGGGGGTTTCCAGACTTTATCGAGTGTATGCCCAGGTATAACTCCAAGTGAACAATCAATTTTTGAGTTTCTGGGATCATCCCGGTATCTTTGAGCAATCCCCAAGATAGGATCAGAATAATTTAAAGGCAAAGTTTCAAAATTTTTCTTTACTTCTACCAGCATATGTTGAAACTATTGTTGCTTAGTTCAGAGTAGAAATCAAATCACACTTTACACAAGGGAAAAAAAAAGGTTAGAATCGGCGATACATGCTTCGAGTTTCCCAGGTTTCCAAATGGTTTAATGAATTTCAGGCTTTAAAGGATGTTACTTTTGAGGCAAAGCCGGGGGATGTAGTTGGTTTTTTAGGTCCAAATGGTGCTGGTAAAAGCACAACTTTAAAGATTATAACCACTTTTTTGCCACCAGATTCTGGAGATGTTGAAGTTAATGGTTACTCGGTAAAAGTTAACCCTCAGCAGGTTAGAGAATATATAGGATACCTTCCTGAGCAATCTCCTTTATATCCAGATCTTAGGGTTATTGAACAGCTGGAGTTTGCTGCGGGTCTAAGAGGACTTGATGGTGCGAGGAAGAGGTTAGCTATAGAGGAGGTTATTGAATTATGCGCACTTAATGATGTAACCAAAAAGCTTTGTGGCGTTTTATCTAAAGGTTTCAAGCAGAGGGTTGGATTAGCTCAAGCTATTTTGGGAAAACCAGAGTTGCTAATTCTAGATGAACCTACGAGCGGCCTTGACCCGATTCAAATAATTCAGATAAGGGAGCTTGTAAAAAAATTATCGGAAAATAGGGTAATTCTTCTTAGCACTCACATACTTCAAGAGGTCAGTGCAGTTTGCAACAAGGTAGTCATTATTAACAAAGGAACAGTTGTATTTTCCTCTCCAATTAAGGATCTAAGTATTCCATTAGAGGAGGTTTTTATCAAAAATATATCTAAAGGTTTACACGAGGAGTAGGTATGCGTTTAAAACTAACAAGACTCACTGCTATAACTGTAAGGGAGTTAATAAATTTTTTTGTATCTCCATTAGCATACTTCATTCTTGCTGGCATAACTTTTTTAGCACTGTATTTCTTTATTCAGTATTTAGCTATTTTTAATCAATACTTAATGCAAGTCGCAACCAGCCCGTTGTTGGAACCAAGGGAGGGGGTTTCATTTAATTTGCTTGTTCAAGGGTATTATAAGGCTTTATGTTTAATATTTGTGTTCTTTCTTCCGGCTGTCGCTATGAAAACATTTGCAGATGAACGGGTAAACGCTTCATTTGAGTACCTGCTAACATCACCCATAACCACAGAGAGTATGGTTTTAGGAAAATTCATTGGCTTATGTCTTTACTTAACTTTCATAGTTTTATGGCTCTCAATAATGCCGCTTTCATTATTCATATTTACTGAATTAGAAAGCTTGGTAGTTCTTGCGAATATCATAGGATTCTGGTTATATACTCTGGCATTAGGATCTTTAGCGTTTGCAATATCAGCTGGCAGTAATTCTAGTATCGGGGCAGTTGTAATAAGCATAGTAATACTTTTACTGTATTACGTTGTTGGTTACCTAGCAGATACTTTATCGAACCAGGGTGTTGATTGGTTAGCAAGTTTGGTTAGATATATCTCTCCTATAGATCAGATTGAAACATTTTTACGTGGTGGTATTAAACTAAGCTCGCTGGTATACTTTTTAACGGTCATCCTTTTTGGTTACATTTTAGCTGTCAGACTTATAGACTTAAAAAGAGTTTCAAGGATTTAATCTATGATTAAGTTTGTAGGACAATTCGGTTTAATCTGCCTGATAGCAGGTTTGATAGGGGGTTGGCTTGTACAGTGGTATCCTCCTCTATTAGCAGTTCCAATCATAAACTTGGCTTTAGGTTTTGCGTTAATTGGGACTTGGATTATTAAAGATTTTATTCCAGCTCTTAGAAGCCGAACCAGAGAAACCCTTATAAAGGGGACAAAATTTTTATCTATCTCGGCAGTCTACTCAATTATAGTTTTAGCTGTAATTGTTTATTTAAATTTTTTAGCTGCTAAATCACATTTTGTACTTGATTTAACCAGAGAACGCATTCTTAGTATTTCGGAGAAAACAATTGAGATAGCAAAGGGTTTACAAGATAAGTTAAAAATAATAGTTCCAGAGACTCCAGAAACAAAAGAGTTTGTTTCAAGTTTCAAGGATCTTGTTAAACAGATTCAGCGATACACCGATAAAATCGAATTGATTGTCTTTAACCCATACGCGAAACAAACTTTAATGAAAGCTTATGAATTACGCCCAGACGATCCAGGTGTTTTAGTACTTGAGAGAGTTGGAGAAAACAATCAAATTTCAACAAAAAAAATTAAACTTAGATCATTAAGTGAACCTGATCTCATAAGCTCATATCAAAAGCTTATAAGTGAGCGGTCATCTAAATTAGGTTACCTGATCGGTCATGGTGAACCAGACACGAGGCTCCCATCAGCTGAAGCTGTATCTGGTTTAATCCAATTTCTAGAACGAAACGGGTTTGAAGTAAAACCTGTAAATTTAATTGCTGAGAAGAAAGTACCGGAGGATATTGGTGCATTACTTATTATTGGTCCGCAAAAGCCTCTATTGGAAAGTGAGATAAACTTGATAAATAACTATGTTGCAGAGGGAGGAAGGGTTCTTATAGCTGTAGATTTTCTAGGTGAAATTTCTTCTATTCGTCAAATAACGTCTAAAGTTGGTATTCACGTTGGCGATCATTTAATTGTCGATCCTGTACAAATGTTAGCTGGTGTAGCCGATTTGGTAGTTAATAGCTTCTCATCTCATCCTATTACACGTGAATTTGGTCAGAACCGCATGCTTGTTATGCCGTACGCTGTTCAAGTTTCAGCACAATCAACTGTTAAACTTGGAGATTCGGATAGTGCTGTCATTGGAAATGATATAGTTCATACATCAAAAGCATCGTGGATTGAGAAATCATTATCAAAAGAGGACTTAAGAAAAGTCTCTCAAATCAAGTATGATTCAGATGTTGATCAAAGGGGTCCAATTCCGGTAGCAGCAGCATTTAATTATTATCTTGGAGAAGGTGGCAAGAAGGAAGCTAAAGTAGTTGTTTTTGGCTCATCGAGAATGTTCGTTAATGCTTTTATGCCTCTTTTTCATAACATGGACATAATTCTATCTTCCGTAAATTGGCTTCTTGATTATTTTGATTCAGGAGCCGAAATACCGAAAGGTTATGCGCGGACGAGGCTTCCTATCCCCGAGAACGTTAGGAGTAAATATATACTTATGTTTTTGTTGATACCCCAGTTAATAATAGCTTTTGGTCTATACATAAAAGCTAAAAGAGCTTCCGCATGAGCTTGGTAAAAAAAATTATTATTTGGACCTCTATCTTATTGGTATTGTTAATATTTGATAGGGTTTATTTCAGGCAGAAGCTTGAACTTAAAGAGGTTGAGAACATTTTGGGAAAAAATCATTTAGCAATAAGGGCTAAACGCATAGTTTTAAAAGATAATTTTTTTGGTAATATAACTTTTGTTAGAACTAAAGAGTATTCCAATGAGATACTAAAAACCTTTGAGGATGAAAAGCGTAAATCCAATCTTTCAAACTTGATTAAATTTCTTCCAGTTGGTTTTTCTTCATTCTGGACTCTTGAAGGAAGAGAAGGGGTGCCAATAAAAGAGGCTATACTTTCTGGCATTCTTCAAGGTATTCTTACTTTAAAACTGGAGAATCCCATCACTCCAGAAGAACAAGAAGATCTATCAAACTATGGCTTATCCGATCCTAGGAATGTACTGCTTGTAGAATTTGATGATAATAAAAGCATAGAGCTTCAAGTTGGATCAAAGAATGATGATTTTCGAATCACCTACATCAAAGTAGGGGAAGATCCAAACATATACCCAGTAAATGAGAGCAGGTTAGAGTTTTTGAAGATTGATCCAGAGAGGGTTCATGTAGAGAATATCTATTCGTACTCAATAGCAAGTTTAAGGCAGTTAAATATCAAAACGCGCCAAGCTGAGTACAAGATCGATCTTAGTAAGTTTGATGATCCGATAATCATGGAGCCTTTTAAAGGGAAAGCAAGTTTCTCGGCAATTCAGAAAATAAATGATGAGTTATTTGGTTTGTTAGTGGAAGACTGGATTGTTCTAAACGACAATTCTCAACTTAAGGATTTCAACTTATCTGATCCTGAAATTTCTATTCTAGTTAAAACTGTTGACTCGGAAACATCTATATCTTTTACTTATGATAAAAATAACAAGCCAATAGGATATATCTCGGATTACAGCAGTGCAGTTTTCAAACCGTCTCTCGATCCAATAAAAAGATTATTGAATTTTCTAACTGAGATACGGGATAAAAAGCATTTCAGATTTAGTATTTTTGATGTTACTAGGTTTTCAATAGACGGTATTCAAGTGGTTCAAGAATCTGCAACAAAGTGGAGCAGAAATGGGCAACCTGTCTCTACTGAGCTAGTTGAAAAGCTTCTTAACAAGCTTAAAGAACTAGAGGCTATTAATTTTCTTGAAGAAGCGCCTGAATTAACTCAAAAGAGAAACCTAAAAATCTTTACAAACTCAGGGAATAATTACGATTGCCAATTTGGAGTATCTAAAAATTTACAGTCTATTGTAGTATGTGATGAGATTTTTATCGTTCAAGGCCCTCAGTTTAATGAGATCATGTTATTATTCGAAGAACTTACAAAACTAAATTAGTTAGAACCGTTAATTAAGTTTTGAGCTTTCTCCCATTCGCCCGAGCACAAATACACAAGTGAACCTTTAATCTTTACAAAACTGGCATTTAAATTACTTAGTTCATCATCTGTAAGAGGCTGAAGTAACCACTCTGGTCTATAATCTTTTATAAGCGGCTTACAAATTCCAACTTTTAATCTCCAAAATTTTTGAGTGCCTAAATTAATAGTAATTGAATCAATACCCTTATGCCCACCGGATCCTCCATTAAACTTTAACTTTACATGTCCCAATGGCAAATCCATATCATCATGGAAAACGCAGATGTTCCTCGCATCAAGCTCGGAGTAATTTTCTAGCACCTCTTTTAGAGCATCTCCACTAGTATTCATGTAACCTTTATTAAAAGCAAAAAGAGCTCTATGTCCGTGATAAGAGACAAGAAAAATTTCTGCATTATTAAGAATGTTGTTTTCCAAAATATGAGCGCTTGATAAGAAATTTCTTAGAAAAATTACTCCAGCATTATGTCTAGTAAGCGAGTATCTTGCACCATAGTTTCCTATACCATACAGCAAAATCATGCGTAAGTTTCTAAATCAACTAGTGCAAGAATGTCTTTAACCTCAACCACTCTCACAGAATCATCCCAAGGAATTCTGATACCAGAATTTTTTGGGATTAGTACGTAGCTATTTAATGGAACACCTGAAATATTCGCTTCTTGGGATCCATCATATGCAGTAGCAACACCAATAACAACTCCCAATAAGCTTTCTTGCATACTCTCTTTTGCCCCCTCTGGTAAATATAACCCGGAGGATGTTCGATCACTTAAAGGTATAATTTTTACCAAAACCCTCATGCCTAATGGATTAATCTTTTTGTACATAAAACCTAAGCTAAAAATTGAATCTTTAATCAATTTATCATATTCAAAATTGATATGGAAACAAGGATACTAAACATAGAGGGAATGAATCTAGAGGAGAAAGCTTTTGCTAAACTTATTCTTCCAAATGGTGAATTTTTATTACCTACAATAACTGGTACTGAGGGAGAAAATGCAATTGACATAAGAGATTTACGTAAAAACTCTGGTTATGTAACTTACGATCCTGGATTTGGAAATACTGCATCGTGCCAAAGTTCAATAACATATATCTCAGAGGATGGAATTTTAAGGTATCGAGGTATAGCTATTGAGGAGCTAGCAGGAAAAGCTACATTCTTAGAAGTTGCATATTTGCTTCTATATGGAAAACTACCTAGCGATACTGAGCTAAAAAATTTTGAATCTAGTATTCTTAGACGAATGGCTTTACACGAGGATCTAAAAAGACAATTTGATGTTTATCCTAGAGATGCTCATCCCATGGCTATTCTGGCTTCCGTGGTCTCCAGTCTTGCTGCTTTTTACACTGATGAGAAAATTGGTGATCCGGAATCAGTTTATAAAAACGCTACAAGATTAATTGCCAAATTCCCCACAATTGCAGCTTACAGTTATAAGAAAAGTATTGGTCATCCGTACATTTATCCGCGTCAAGATTTGAATTATTGCGAGAATTTTCTCCACATGATGTTTAATCATCCATCGTGTAGTTACGAGATAATTCCTGAGGTTGTTGAAGCCTTGGATTTACTTTTTATTCTTCATGCAGACCATGAGCAAAACTGTTCAACTTCAACTGCTCGATTAGTTAGATCAAGTCAATCAAACATTTTTGCTTGTATAACTAGCGCAATATGTGCTTTGTGGGGTCCTAGGCACGGAGGAGCGAATGAAGCGGTAATTAATATGTTAAATAGTATTAAAAATGAAGGAATTTCACCATCCGACTTCGTTGAAAGAGTTAAGAAAAAGCAAACTAGGTTGATGGGATTTGGCCATAGAGTGTACAAAAATTATGATCCGCGGGCAAAAATCATTAAAGATGCATGCCACAGACTTTTAAAAAGACTTAATCGTCAGGATCAACTTTTAGATATTGCACTAGAGCTAGAGGAGATCGCTCTTAATGATGAATACTTTATTGAACGGAAACTTTATCCAAATGTTGATTTTTACTCAGGGATTATGTACCAAGCTATTGGAATTCCAACCAAAGCTTTTACCGTTATGTTCGCTATTGGGCGATTGCCGGGTTGGCTCTCTCAAATAATTGAGTTTGATTCTGATCCTGATAATAAAATAGGAAGACCAAGACAAATTTATCAGGGACCAAATAAAACAAATTACATTCCTATTCTCAGTAGGTAAAAAATTAGTGAAAAGCTGACTAAGTTATTTTTTTTCTGCTCTCCCTAAGTAAGATCCATCTGATGTGCTTACAATAATTCTTTCCCCCTGAGAAATAAACGGGGGAACTGTTGTCTGTAATCCTGTTTCTAAAGTTGCAATCTTACCAACATTCGTAACAGATGCACCTTTTATCTCAGGAGGAGTCTCAATTACCGTTAACTCAACTTTTGGTGGAAGTACAATTCCTATTGGCTGGTCATTAAATTTAATGAGTTGCACTTTTGTGTTTGGCAATAAAAACAACCTCTCTTGCTCAAGATCTGCTGATTTTATTGTTACAATCTCAGAGGTTGAGGGAATAAAAAAATAACACTCACCTTGCTCATCATATAAAAATTCAGCATCAATATAAAAAACATCAGCCTCTTCAACATCGGCCATTGAATTGTACCTAACTTCAGTTGATAGTCCGGTTAAAAGATTACGAAGCTTGAGTTGAACAACGGGCATTCCTTTTCCTGGAGCATAATATTCATAATCTATAACCTTGTGAGGTTGATTATTGTACAAAATAAAAGTTCCTTTTTTACACTCCTTCGCTTTCATTAATCGAATAGTACTAAATCTGCTAGGTAAAAAAAAACCTCCTTGGGCTACCACCCAAGGAGGCTAAATGAGCATACAGCTCTGAACAGCAATTATCTCCTGCTCGAAGTTCTCTTTTTTGAGGCAGAAGATTTTGCCGCAGTTTTTTTTGCTGGCTTTTTTGCTGCAGTTTTCTTTGCAGCAGGCTTCTTACTCGTTGGCATATTTTCTTCTCCTTTTTTTATTCATTGTGAAGCATAACGCTTCACAATATTTAGATTGCAAAAATTTTAAAACTTTATCAACAGATTTTTTTTTATTTTTCGCTTATACTTTTGGAATGAGTATTTCTCTGTCAGATGAATCGTGGGAAGAAGCTGAAAAATTTGTCACTCTGATAGAACCGCTACCAAAAAGTTTGGTAACGGTTTTTAAACTGCTCTCAAGTGAATCTGATTCAATTTCTGATATTTCTCGAGCCTCTTTTAATCGACTAGTAATCTCTCCTGTTTTTGCTGAACCAATTGAATCCTTTTCAAAACTTTATTTAGATTTGCTGAATTTTCAAAGAATTAAACAGATAACAGAATTAAGCGCAAATGACCTATTTGGTATTCTTTTGGCAATTTACATATATGGTAAGATGAAAACATGTTTAAAACCTGAGGATCTTGCCTATATTCAACCTCGATTTTCTACCGAAGTAGATATTGCATGTGCTTTATCACTATGTTTTTCAGGATGCACAATACTAGATGGAATCTTTGTTTCTGCAGGCAAATTTTTTGCGTTAAGTCTTGTTGGAGAGAAAGATATCAAGCTTTACACCGAATATAGAAGATTTTTAAGAACAAGAAACTTTGTATTTGACAAAGAATATGAGCTTGAAAAATTTGGATGTACATTAGAGCAAATTGCTAGTGCCTGCTTTTTAAGCTTAGGAGCAACTAGCAAGCAGTTAGAAGGATATGTAAATTGGTGTCTAAGTCCTTCTGCACCAATTGAAAAATCAGCATATAAATTTTGGATTATCAATAAATGGATAAACTCACTAATACTTCAAAAATCACCTCCCGATATGGAGCACAAAGTTGAATTCTATCCCCCAACCGAACTTCAGAGTGTTTTCTTTGAAGTGATTGAGAAAATTTTAAGCAACCAAACGGGACTTAGTTTGTGGCTTGAAAAGAATTAATCTTTTGACAAATTTGGTGCGCTTTTGATCTACCTGAATCAATTCCTCTTCGGATAAGCTCTCTGACAAAATCTGGGTTTAAGGTCACATAGGTTGCAGCCTCAAAAGCCAAATCCTCCCCAAGTTTTGATTCAAGAAATTTGAAGAGAGGATAAATTGGACCGAACTCTTTAAGTCTTCTTCCAATTACCAAATCTTTAAGAATCGGACCTAGTGGCTCTGAAACTTCTTCATATACAAGAACCTTAGGTGAAACACAGTAATCCTTTTCAAAATTCGCTAACTCCCATGAAGGCTTTGAATCTGGCGATAGACCTAATGATTTTTTCCAAAAATTACGACCCGAGACATCAATAACTAGAACACAATCAGCACCTAATCTAACAGCTGGATCTATTGGGATATTTTGAACGAAACCACCATCAATAAAAATAGCATCATTTGACTCGAAATCGAGCTTAAATGGAGGCATTATTGTTGGAAGAGCAGCAGAGGCTAAACAATGCGATGCAGTTAATTCATTTACGAAACGTACAGTATACAATTTTGAGTGGTTAAAAAATTTTTTAACATCCTCAGTACATTGAACAAAAAAAACACCTCTACGATCAGTTTGCTCAACCATCGTAGTCATTAAACCTACCCCTTTTAAATTAGCTTCATTAGTTTTTATTCCACCGTATTCAAGGCGGAGTCTCTCAAGCAGCTCATAAAGAGGCTTCGGATTCAATATTGAACTTTTCGGGACCGGTATTGAATTAAGCCGCCTAAGTTTTATTGCCCAAAAAAGACCCTTTACAAAATCTAAGACTTTAAAAGGTTCAAAAGTATTATCAAATCTTCGAGCTAGCCAAAGGTTTACTAAATTCTCAACAGCTGACTTAATACCATGTTTCACCATAAGACTTAATAGGAACGCGTTAATTGAGCCAACGCTTGAGCCTACCATAACGTGAAAATTAACATCTAATTTACTAGTTAATCCTTTTAAAAACCCAGCCTGGTAAGCAGCTCTAACACCTCCTCCAGACAGTACTAACCCAAGTGGAGAAAATATTCTGTCTCTCCCGCCAAAATGAAAAATAAAATCTCGAGGATTTCGAAAACCTGGCACTTTATCTCTCTTTATTTTTGATTATTTAAGTATACTAATGGATTTAAGTGATTGTAACAGTTGATGGTCCATCTGGAGTAGGTAAATCAAGTTTAACAAATCGTGTAGCAACTGAGCTTAATTTTAAGGTTTTGTATAGTGGCTTAATTTATAGAAAATTTGCTCAGATAGTTAGAAATACAGTGGGTGATATAAGGCTGTTAGATAATAATTTAATTAGAGATTTAACCGATGAACATCGGGTAGATTTACTTATGGCAGCAAGAGGGGAGATAGATAGGTCTGAGCTTGCTCAGTTCGCTGAGCTAGCGTCTATAATCTCAGCTATACCAGAGGTAAGGCGACGATTGCTGCCTATTCAAAGAGATTGCTACATAGGAATTGATTTTATTGCAGAGGGCAGGGATATGGGTTCAATAGTTTTCCCGAATGCAGATTTAAAGATATTTATTGATTGTACTTTGACAACCAAGATTAGTAGGCGTCTAAAATCAATAAGCTGTGATACAAATCAGATTAATTTCAATGTGAACCAGCATCAGATTAATATTGCCATGAAATTTGTTTCAAGAGATTTAAGGGACTTACATAGAGAAATTGCTCCCACTAAAAAACCCGAGGGTGCTGTCTTCATCCTTAATGAGAACAGTTTTGAAAAATTGGTGAAAAAGGTTGTTAGATTGATTAAATTAAAAAAGCTTGATTAATTTGAATTTAAACAGTTTTCATAATAAACTTAACTTCAATGGTTGAAGATGCAGAATCAATAAGTTTTCAGCAGCTTTTTAAGAAAATAAACCTTACAAAAATAATAGGGGAGATATTTCAAGCGAAAGTAATAGAAATTACAAGAGATTACATCTACCTTGACATAGGATTTAAAAGTATAGCTGTATGTGAATCAAGAGAGATTTTAGATCCTTATGGAAATCCAACCCTCAAGAAGGGTGATGAAGTGGAAGTGTTAATTACTGGAATTAACGAATCAACTGGTCAAGCCATGGCCTCAATAACTCAAGCAACCCAATTAAAGGCATGGAGAAAGGCGCTCGAAGCTTACAAAAATGGAACTCCCGTGGTTGGTAAAGTTGTAATGAAAGTTAAGGGAGGTCTACAAGTTGATATAGGAATTCCCGCTTTTTTACCGCAAAGTCAGGTAGATGTGGTGCCAACCAAAAATCTTGATAAGTTTATTGGTCAACAATTAGAGTTTTTAATTACCAAAATAAATGAAAATCAAGGTAATGTGGTTGTTAGTAGGAAAGGATTCTTATTAGCTAAGAGACAGGAGCTTCGATCTGAAACATTAAAGCTTATTCAAGAGGGACTTATAATTGAGGGTACAGTTAAGGGATTTACGGATTATGGGGCTTTTGTAGATATAGGAGGTGTAGAAGGGTTTCTACACATTTCAGACATCTCTTGGGGTCGTTGTAACCATCCCTCAGAAAAGTTACAAGTAGGACAAAAGATTGTTGTTGTAGTTTTAAAATTTGATCCAGAGAAAGAAAGGATTTCTTTGGGTCTTAAGCAGCTTCAACCAGATCCATGGCTTTCTGTCCATGAGAAATATTTCATCGGATCAAGGGCTCAAGGAAGGGCTGTAGAAGTTACACCTGATGGAGGAATAATCGTCGAGGTAGAAGAAGGTATAGAGGCTTTTATTCCCTCCACAGAACTAAGCTGGACTAAAAAAGTTCCAAACGTGAGTCGTATAGTAGCAGATAGAGAGAGAGTTGAATTTTTAATAACAGAGATTGATGAGAGTATAAATATGTTACGGGGCTCTATCAAACAGCTGTATCCAAGTCCTTGGGAAGAGCTCACAAAAAAAATTCAAGTTGGTTCTAGGTTAAAAGCGCCAATAACTTCGGTTACAGATTTTGGAATATTTGTCAGATTAACCCCGGAAATTGATGGCCTTGTTCATTCTTCTGATTTCTCATGGACAAAGAAAATCACAAACCCAAAACAAATTCATTCAATGTTTAAAAAAGGGCAAGAAGTTGAAGTGATTGTACTAGATATAGACCCAGTCGCGGAGAAAGTTTCTTTGGGAATAAAACAGTTAACACCTGATCCATGGCCTGACATAGCTTCTCGCTATCCAAAAGGTAGAAGAGTTAAAGCAAAGGTAAAACAGATTCTTGATTTTGGAATAATTGTTGAACTCGAGGAAGATTTAGATGGTTTAATTCATTTATCCGAATTAGACATTCAAAAAGGAGAGGATTTAAAATCCAAGTATCCTGAAGGAACTGAGATTGAATGTGAGGTAATTAAGGTAGACCATGCTCAGAGAAGATTAGGTCTAAGTGAAAAAGCGTGCAAGAGGAAAGAGGTTCAAGGTGCAACGACCCACAGTGGTGCTGTAACTTTCCTTGACATTCTTAAGCAAAAATTGCAAAAAGAGTAAGCATTAAATTTTAATACGAGAAATAAAATCCAATGAGAACAAAAAATTTATAGTTTTAGCTTTTTTCTCTTCAAAGAACTTCTCTTTGAAAAATCGAAATTTAACCTGCCAAACTAAAAATGAGATGAGTGATTTAAAGAAGTTTTTTGCGCTAGAAAATTCAATTAAACTCACATCAGGTGAAAGTAAACTTGTATTTAAACCCCGAAGAAAGAACTGATAGTCCCTTGTTTTACCCAACATTTCATCTATCATTGCCTCCAGTTTGCTTGCTTTCTCTAAGATATCTTTCATAATTTATGCCTAAACATCTGAAGATACGAAAGTTTATAAAAAGAGCCTTTTGGGGTCAAGTAGCCAGAGTCAAGATCAGCTAAAGCTGAAACTATAATTCCGCCAGCTAAAAATAGCGAATCAGGGGATACGTCTAGAAATGAAACAACCTCTGGTTTAACGATGTAAACACATCCTCTTTTAACAGCCGAAACATTAGGAAAACTTTCTTCGTCAAAAAAACTTAAAATTACTCCAGAATCAGACTCTGAATTGACAATAATAACATCTGGATTAAAATCCGATAAATCTTTAAAACTGGTAACAGAATCAAACTCCACATCAAAATTTCGGCATGAGGCTAACCTGATAATATCATTTAGGTAAGCTCCGAAACAAACTATCGGATTCAAATTTATAATAATGACAACTCTCTTTAATCTTATTCTATCGGGAAAATTGATCAGCCACGTTTTTATTTGGCTTTCGAATTTTTTAAAAACTTCATTACCAAAAGTATTTGAGTTTAGTGACTTGGAAATTAGATCATAAAAATTTTTAATACTGTCTAACTGATTGGGCCAACAAAAAATCCCGTTAAACAAACTTTTTCTAAACTGTTCTTCATCCTTCGAGGTTTTTAAAACTGCAACAGCTAAATCATCACACGGAATCAAATCTTTTGGGTTACCAAAAAACTCTGAACCAATAAGGGTAGCTTCTTGATGGCCTAGTCTTGTTGCAAAATAGTTATAGGTTCTAAGAGCACTTATTCCAAAAGCAATAGCCACTTTAAAAAATTTTCGCACAACCGAATATTTTTTAAAGGTGTTTTGGTTTTTACTTTTGTTAACAGCTCTGATATCCTGTACAAAGAGTTTAACGTCGTCAGTAGAGGATAAATCATCTCATATTTTTGAGACGGACAAAATTGATTTTACATTAGATGAACTTCGGCCTTTTTACCCGTATATTCTCGAGTTAAAACCAAAATACATAAGTTTTATGCTTGGAAAAGAAACCTCCAGCCTGAAGGCGTATCTCCCCGATCAGGGAATTTTTGTAGAGTTGCGAAAAAAGGGAGCAATGATACAAAAATTACCCCCTAAAAAATTAAGTCGAAATGAAATGTTATTTTTTGCAAACATCATTCCAACTCCAACTCCAACTTTTATTTACATCTTAACACCTACTCCTCCAGAAATTAAAAAGCCAAAGAGAAACAAAGTTACTCAGAAACAGCAAACTCCGCGAATTCAATCAACAGTACCAACTGTTACACCCGGCCCAAGTCAGATAGTCTGGAGTGATGATAAGATTGCATTGGAAATTCTAAAAGGTAATGCTCCTAGAGATAGGTACGGGAATATTTTACATAAAGCATCTGGGGATGAAACTTTAACAGAGATAGTTGAGTGGTATTGCGGTAACACTGAACACCTAGAGGAAATATCAAAATTTAATGACGATCTACCAGTCGATGCAAAATTAGTTGAGGGGGTGGAGGTAAAAATTCCCTCTAAGTATGTGGTGAACACAAAAAAATATAAGAAGTAGCAGTTTAGTTGATATTTAATACATTAAATCTTTTTATTAAAATACCGTCAGGGAGAGGTGGCCGAGTGGTTGAAGGCGCGCGC
The DNA here is from genome assembly GCA_938038205.1 of uncultured bacterium. Taxonomy (GTDB): domain Bacteria; phylum Bdellovibrionota_C; class UBA2361; order JANWWW01; family JANWWW01; genus CALHSA01. Next base: position 17,126 of record CALHSA010000005.1, read on the forward strand.
TTGGAAAGCGCGTATGCGGCTAAAAACCGCATCGAGGGTTCGAATCCCTCTCTCTCCGCCATCAAAATATTCATCACCAAAAAATGTAACTTACACTATACTCTTAACATCTTAAGTGTACTAGGCTTTGGAAATTATCCTTGAGGCACGTTATGCTTTAAACCAAAAAAAAATTAAATTCACAGAGATATACGAGTTACAAAATGAGGAACTGGATAGCATTCGTTTTATTTTAAACTCTAAATCAGAGAAGCGAATTATCTTTGATTTAGTAAAGCAAATTTATCGAGTTCTTAAACCAGAGGGCTCTTTGATTATTTCATATACTGATATCTTTTTTAATCAGGAGAGAGGTGAGTTAGCTCCAATAGAATTGTTTGAGGCTGAATTGTTAGATTGGAAGCAAAACGTAATAACTTTATCATGGTTAAAGAAGTGTTTGAATATCGCCGGGTTTTTAATACTAAAACAAAAAGGTTCTACGATTATTGAAGCCAAAAAAGAATCATCTAGGTTAACAGACATGCTACCACTGGTTTCAATAGTAATTCCTGCATATAAAAGTAAATATTTTGAGGAATCACTCATATCCGCCATGGGGCAAGATTATTTGAACAAGGAAATAGTAGTTGCTGATGAAGGAGTAGACAAAGATATATTTCAGATAGTTCAATATTACAAAGCTCGTTTCCCAAAGATTAATTTGAGATACTTCAAACATCAGTACCCCCTTGGTGAAATAAAAAATTTTGAGTTTTGCCGTAATGTTGCAAAAGGTAAGTACCTAAAGTATTTAAATGATGATGATATTCTAGATCCAGAGTGCGTAAAAACTTACGTGAATTATTTTGAAGCTTTCTCAAACTCAGTTACTCTTATTTCCTCAATTAGACTACCTATTGATAGACAAAATAATCGTATAACTTGCAACGCACCAGCTTATGATCCTCTTTTTAAATCTAACACCTATGCTTTCGGTAAAGAGATTATCAAACAAAATCTTAATTTTGGTTTAAACCAGATTGGAGAACCAACTGCGGTGATGTTTCGTAAAACGGATACCGACGAAAATTTAACTAAATTTAAAAGTGAGCTATATGAGTGTACTTACGATATGGTGCTGAACTTTAAGCTTTTACTTAAAGGTAACTTTTTGTACATTTCAAGGCCACTCTCTTTTTTCCGTGTGCACGAATCTCAAGCCAGTAGAGAGGAGGAGGCGCTTTTACATGCGGCATCTACTTGGTGTAATATGGTTTTAGCAGCAAAGTATCATTGGAATATCTTTGATGACCTAAGTGAGTATAAAATGGCTTTAATTACTGTTAAAAAAATAATATTGGGAATCTCGAGTAAAGTATCTGGTTCAAATGTATTTAAATTAGAAAATTATTTAAAAAAAATTTTCCAAGAACTTACTCAATTAGACAAAGACATTCAGGAGAAATTTGTAAGAATTAAGCATTTTTTCGAGTTAAATTTCGATCAGCTTAGCTAAACCAATTCCGGACTTACCAAAACCATCACCGTTATACAAACCATACCACTCATCATTAAGGTTAAAACAGTAAAAATACTCGGCCATAATAGAATCAAAACCAGATCCCGAGGGTTGCAATCCTTCAACTAGTTTTGGCTCTGACCACGAAATTAAATCAGTTGAAACCATGTAGTAAATCTTGTAAGCATCTTCAAAATTAGCTCTAAAATTGAAGGTGCCTCGCCCACTCAAGAAGAGATAATAATTAGAGTTTATTTGAACAATGCACGAAGGTGCAAAACAGTGCTTCTGATCAGTTTTTAGAATATGCCTAGCCTCAGAGCACCAGAAATTTGGATTATTTGATGTTCGAAGTTTTACATCATAATGTATCTCAAACCGGTCATTGTATTTTATCCAAGCATCTCCACTGAAGTAAAATAAGTAAAATGTGTTATTAAACAAAGCTACATTAGGCAATCCAACGAGGATTATATCTTGTTGGTTTTTGCTAAGAACCGGCCCTAAAAAAACTCTACTAAATGATACTCCATCTCTACTTTTAGCTAACCCTATACTTGTTTCATATGGTACGTTTTTTTTTAAACTGAAGCCATTGTAATACATCAGTATCCCTTCGTTAGTCTGTATCCATGATGAAAATATTATTCCCGAGTCATCAAACGTCCCATCTTCTCCTAACTCCATCAAAGGAGTTTCATGAAGATAAGTTACCTCAAATCGATTTCCTGAAATAACGGCTTCAAAAAAAAAAGGTCGGCTTCTGTTAAATTCATCCCTTGAGGAAAAATAAACTCTAACTCTATCCTTATCTAAAGGTATAACCACTGGGCGCTGTGCATGGGTTCTCATAAGGGGATTTTTGCCAGGGATATTAAAAACCAACCCTAATTTTTCCCAAATCATCTAAATGTTAGAATACCGGTTTACAGTATGAAACGAAAGATCATTATATTTGGTACGCGAGATTTAGCTGAAATTGCCTACAAATATATTACAGAGCATACCAACTACACTGTTGAAGGATTCACTGTCACAGCTGATTACAAAGACAGAGATTTTTTTTATGAATTACCAGTTATCACTTTTGATAACATAGAGGAGCGTTACCCTCCAAAAGATTTTCTTCTATTTGCTCCCATTTCTCCAAAAAAAATGAATCAGGAGCGAACAAAAATTTACATCGAGGGGAAAAGAAAAGGATATGAGTTTTTCACTTACATTAGTCCTTTCGCCACAGTGTTATCAAAAAAAATAGGTGAGAACTGTTTCATTTTTGAAAATAACACTATTCAACCTTTTGTTGAGATAGGCTCAAATTGTATATTCTGGAGTGGCAATCATATTGGTCACCATTCAAAAATAGAAGATCATGTTTTTTTTACCTCCCATGTAGTTTTATCTGGTCATTGTGTCGTTAAACCCTATTGTTATTTTGGTGTTAACTCGACAATTCGTGATGGTTTAATTCTAGCAGAAGGAACACTAGTTGGAATGTCTGCGTGTATAACAAAAAATACAGATTGCTGGACTGTATATATGGGTGTCCCTGCCAAACCAGCTGGCTCAAGTCTGGACGTCAATTTGTAGATGAGTTACAACTCCAAGATTTATGCTGAGTGTTTCTCAGAATTAGGGGAGATATATGCTTTAAAAAGAAGTGGTGTTTTTTGCTTAAAGCTACCTAATCAATTTACGCCTTATTATGACTTATCTTATTGTTATCCTTTTATCACGCCAAATAATTGTAATAACCTGATACAGGACTTAATCGAAGAGACTGAATTTCAATGTTTTTATGGAGTCTTAAATCCATGGATAGAGTTTAATAACAGTTATGAATTTTTTGATAGAGCCTTTAGGTATAAATTCCACTATTTTGTGGAACTAGATGAAAAAAATATTTGGGATAAGCTTCACTCAACTCATAAAAGAAAAATTAAAAGCTCTTTAAAACACATCAAGGTAACGATTGAGAAACCAGAGAATGTAGCTGAAAAATGGGTAGAACTATATGAGAATTTAATAAAGAAACATAACGTAAAAGGTCTAACTAAATTCTCGCCCTCAATTCTAAAAAAATTTTTACTAGTGCCAGGAAGTAAGATATACTCAGCCTACGTACAAGGAGATTTATCTGGACTAGCGGTATTTTACGAACTGAATAGTATTGTATACTACCATTTAGCAGCATACTCAGATAAGGCATATCAAGTTAGCGCATCATATGGACTTTTTTGGGAGGCGATAAATAATTTTAGAGAGAAATTTTCAATTCTTCATCTAGGTGGAGTTTCAGATTCTGGGAATACTGATGGTTTAAAATTTTTCAAAGCTGGGTGGGGATCCAATACAATTCCAGTTTATTTCCTGGCAAAGATTCTTAACAGGGCAAAATTCACAGAAACTGTTTGTATCTCAAAATCAGAGCACATCAAAGACTTTTTCCCACCCTACAGAGCAAATTACCTTACTGAGCAATCGCGTAACGCAACCTATTGAAGAAGTTGTCACATACCCCTGGTCTCAAAAATAGTAAGTATTTGGAAAATTCTGTAATCCTAACTATTAAGCCATGCCAAAATTCTCCGTTGAATTTCAATAAAAATCTAATTGCATCTCTAGTCTTGGTTTTTAAAAACTCTACTACAACGGTAGCAAACTCAAACTTTATCAAAAGAAAATTGTTTATTTGTCTAACTCCATGATTCCGACAAAAAGAATTTAATATGTCACCCAAAAAGTCTTTTATTTTTTGGGCATTAAGCTGTGAGTTCTTCTCACTTTGAATTTTAACCTGATTGTTACAAGCCAAGTCCGTAGACATAAATATTTGTGCCAGTGCTCTAGCTAGTGCTTCAGGTATCAAAAATCTAGGTGAATAAACACAATATGAACTTGGGGGATTTCTTAATTTCCTCAAAAACCACGTTTCAAGTAGAGGTGAAAGATCCGAATGTTTGATCATTCTTTAATCTCCTACTATTAATTTAGATGTTAATTGAAAAGCTTTTACTCTATTAATTAAATTACTTATAGTTAAGAGTCTAAATTTGATGTTTAGTTTCACCTAATAAGTGCTCCAATCTTGGCTTTGGTTGTAAACCACCATGAGCTGGTAGAATAGCAGGCTTTTCGTTCTGAATTTTGTTCTGTAATTTTATTAAAGCATCTAGGTATGTTTCCGGTCGAGGTGGACAACCTGGAACATACACATCAACTGGAATTATTTTATCTATGCCATTTACAGTTGCGTAGTTATCATAAAAGCCGCCTGAGCTTGCACAAGCTCCAAAAGCAATAACCCACTTCGGCTCTAGCATTTGTTCATAAATACGTAGAAGTACAGGAGCCAGTTTATGGTTGACAGTGCCAACTACCAAAAGAAGATCCGACTGTCTAGGGCTAAACCTTGGGAGTGCTGCACCAAATCTGTCTGTATCATAATGAGCACAACTAACAGACATAAATTCCATTCCACAACAAGCAGTAACAAAAGGATAAGTAAAGAGCGAATATTTCCTAGCCCACGCTATAGCTTTCTCAAGCTGGGTTGTTAAAATCCCAGTCTTTTCCATACGATCATTATAACATCGTCAACTACTAGTAAACCACAGAAAAACAGCCTTAACTTAACAAATGTCAATATATGTTGAAATTCCTAATAATCGTGATTATGAAAAAAGTAGGAGGTAAAAAATGAGAAGACTAAGAAGTTTATTGCCTTGGAGTTGGAGTGAAAGAGAGCAAGCTGGGTCCAACAGACCTATGCCTACAACTCGAAGCATTCCATCTCTGTTAAATTGGTTCGATGAGCAGTTTGAACAACTGAATAGATCAATGCAAAGCTTCTTTGAGGAAATGGGAGGTATGCGAGAATTCAATTGGAGACCCTCAAGTTTAATTCAAGAGACTGAAAATGAATATATTGTGAAAGTTGATCTTCCAGGTGTAAATGAAAAGAACCTAAAAGTTGAATTAAGAGAGGATAACCTGTTACACATTTTTGCTGAGAGAAGGTTTGAGCAGGAATCAAATCCAAATGCTCAAACACATTTAAGTGAGATTGCTTATGGGGTTTACTCTCGCACATTTAGTTTACCCCCTGATGCAGACCCTCAATCTATTTCTGCTGAACTGAGTAATGGGGTTTTGACAATCAGAATACCTCGCTCCAAAGTATCATCTCAAGTTAAGCAAATTCAGGTTCAAACAAGGTCTTAATAGATCTTAATCAAGAATCCCTGGCGTTTAAGCCAGGGATTCTTGTATCCACTTTTTAGCAAGTTTGGAATGACACTCGTTTGTAAATTTTTTAGCAATATCAATAACTAAAGGCTTAAGCAGCTCAATTTTTAAACCACATTCAACCCCTAGACTGTTCAGCATTAAAACAAACTCTTCCGTAGCAAGGTTGCCTGAGGCATTTTTTAAAAATGGACACCCGCCTAAACCGGCTAAAGAGGTTTCAAAAATTTTTACTCCTGATTCCAAACCTTGAAAAGCATTAATTAATCCGAGTCCTTGAGTATCATGAAGATGAAGTGCTAAATTTTTAAACTCCATAGAGAGCCCACGTACAAATAATCTGATCTGATCTGGTGTTGCTATTCCACTAGTGTCAGCAAGACATATCTCTGAAATACCTAATTTGATATGGGAAATTATCTGATCAAGCCTTTTTTTGAAACTCTCATAACTTAATTTACTCTTTAAACCAAAAGCAGTAGAGATCAAAATTCTTACCTCTCTAAAACCTGAACTTAAGAAGATGTCCTGCATTTCTGAGAAGTAAGATAACTCTTTGTTATAGTCTCGTGAGACATTTTTAATTAAAAACTCTTCATCAGCGGCTGTATACAAGAGGGGATAAACATCTAGTTTGCTTTTTTGAAGTATTTCAAAACCTTTTTTGTTCAAATAAAGGGCTGAGAACTTTTTTGGATTCTCGAAGTTAGAAATTTTGTTCAGGATAATATCAAAATCGGAATGATTAGGGACTAAATCTTTTCTAACAATACTTGTGGCCTCAATACTTGAAAAACCCAGTTTTTGCATTCTTTCAAGGATTTTAAGCTTCCAGGCTGTTGAAATTTTCTTTTTTGAGATTTGAACTCCTTCTCTTAAACCAACCTCCCTTACTTCAATCACAACTTTAATTCTAGAAAAAATTTAACTCAAGTTTTATAAAAACTTTGTGCTCAATTTAATTGAACAAGCCTCAAGGATATATTCATTTTTTAAACCTTTAAAAGCAGAACTGGCGCTGGGTCTATCCTCAAAGTTTAAAAATAGGATCTATTGCAAGTTTGAGAGCCGAAACATAACTGGATCATTTAAAGAAAGAGGGGCTCTAAATGCTCTTCTTTCATTGCAGAAGAAAAAAAAAGAGGTTATAACCGCAAGCGCTGGAAATCATGCTCTTGCTCTAAGCTACTACGCTAAGAAATTGGGAATAAAATGCACAGTTGTTTGCCCTGAATCAGCCCCGGTCACAAAAATCTCTAGGATCAAATCATTGGGAGCGAATGTAATCCTACATGGTGAGAATTTTGATCAAGCAATAAGCTTTGCAAAAACTATTCAGTCCCGATCAAGTGCATTTTTCGTGCATCCTTATGATCAGCTTGAAGTGATAGCTGGACAAGGAACGATCGGTTTAGAACTTCATAAAGAGGTACCGGATGTAAAATCAATCATAGTTCCAATTGGAGGAGGAGGATTAATATCAGGGATAGCAACATTTATGAAATCTGTAAATCCCAAAATTAAGGTTATTGGGGTTAGAAGTTTGTGGACGAAATCAAAATCTCAACTAAAGGGTAATAGCCTTGCAGATGGTATAGCTGTTAAAAATATTGGTGCTTTGACAAAAAATTACGTAAAAAAATACGTGGATGATATTATTTACGTTTCAGAGGAAGAAATTGCAGATTCAATTTTAACATTACTAAATTATGAAAAAATACTTGTTGAGGGAGCAGGCGCTGTGAGTTTGGTGCCAGTGATTAGGGGTGATTTAAAGAGTACTGATTATCCTACCTGTTTACTAATCTGTGGATCAAATATTGATATCTCAGTACTTTCACGATTAATTCTACGTAAATTAAGGCAAGAAGGCAGACTAGTCAAAATTCGAGTAGGAGTTCCAGATAAACCTGGCATGCTTGGATTAGCCGCCTCAGTCATAGGTGCTCAACGTGGCCAAATAATTCAAACTTACCATGACAGACTCGACGCTCCAAGCCCTATTTCAGTAGGTATAACTTTCTTAATTGAGGTTTTTGACTTTGAACACGCACAAAAAATTGTGAAAGAGCTTAGTAAAAATTTTGAATTTGCTGAGATTTTAGAATCATCAATGTTTGGAGATTGAGCCGAGCAGGATTCGAACCTGCGACCCACTGGTTAAAAGCCAGTTGCTCTACCTGCTGAGCTATCGGCCCTTGATCATACTGTAACAAAAATTTGGTTACTTAACAACTTTGGGTTTGACAAATTTTATGAAATATCGAGTAAACTATGAGCGTGAGTAACCACACATTAACTGCATATGTTGCTAGTTTTTCATATCATTTGGATGGAATCCCTACTGACCCATTCGGCCATGGTGGTGGTTTTGTTTTCGATTGTAGAATTCTTCATAATCCTGGGAAGTTGGAACCATACAAAGATTACACTGGATTACAGAGTAATGTTAAACAATGGATGGAAAGTAACCCACCCACTGAAAATTTTTGGCAAAGTGTGGTAAAAGTTGTTGATTTTGCTTTAAAAATGGCTAGTGAAAAAAGACACCATGAGATTAGTTTTTGTTTTGGCTGTACTGGGGGAAGACACCGAAGTGTTTACATGGCAAACCGACTAGCAGATTACCTAAGAGATCAGGGACATACGGTCATATTAGAGCATATCCAATTAAAAAAATTAGGTCTTATCTAGGTGAAAGTTTGCTGTTATGTTTTAGCCGCAGGGGTAGGTAGCAGATTACGCCCATTAACTGAGACTACCCCCAAACCTTTGGTTGAAATATCCGGCAGAGCTTGTATTGACTGGATTTTATTGCGATTACGAAAAGAAGGATTCAAGAACATATTTGTAAACGTCTGTTACCTAAAAGATAAGTTAATCAATCACTTGAAAAAAAATTGGCCAGAGGTGACTATTATTGAAGAAGAAAATCCCTCTGAAACTGGAGGAGCAATCAAAGCTAATCCTTATCTAGTAGATTTTGATCTTACATTAGTTCATAATGGAGACACGCTCACTGGTATAAGCTTTCAAAATTTAATTAAATATCATATTAACCAGAGTAACGATGTTACTCTTGCTTGCAATTATAATTTTCATGACAGATTTGTTTCTTTTTACGAGGAAAAACTAAGTGGCTGGGGTAGCCTAAAAAACAGGAGATACTATGGTTTTATTTCAAACATTAAGAAACATTACCTTGGAATAAATGTTATGAACAAAGAAGTCTTAAACCTTTTTTATACTTGCAAGGAGACAAAGTTCTCAATTTTTTTAGTATATTCAAATCCTAGAGTAAAGGTTGGAAGCTTTGATGACGAATCTTTTTGGTTGGATGTTGGCACGAATGAAAGTTTACAATTAATTAATTCAATCTCTGACCTCGACAGTAAACTTGGTTTGACTTGATTTGCCGATATTACGCTTTCGAGTACAGTATTGGCAAAAAAAGTGTTACAATAAACAAGCCAAGAAAGGCCATTTTGAGATTTAATCCAAGGATTGTAAAAAAAATAGAGAAAAAAACAGTAAATACCACAAAAAGTATTGGGGAAACTAAACCTAATATAAGATATAGAATTATATTTGCTTTATTAAGCCAATTTAAAAAAAGATGTATAATACTTACTGATAATACTGGGCCTAATATAAAAATACCAAGTTTTTGGTAAATTTTACTCTCTAGGATTTCAAAAGACTGATTCTCAAATTTTCTAAACTCCACCTCCCTAGCTATTTTCTTAATCGAAAACAAAAATTCTTCACCTTTTAAATACAAAATCTGATCAAATGCAAATGGAAGTTCCCAGTAAAAATTCTTCCCGGAAAAGCCAACAGAATTAAGTTCTACATTATTTTCCTTGAACTCTATTACTCTTAGTCTACTTGGCATGATGATTATAGTGTTAGATTCTCTTCTTAAAAGAGCTTTTTGCGCTCGTAAAACGAGTTTAGGCTTTTGCTCCTTAACCATAAAAGCATAAACCCCCTTAAACTTGCCAGTGTTTGGATTAAATTCTTTTGCAAAGAAAAACCAATTTTGTCTAAAAAAAGTGACATCTTTGTAAATTAACTGCTCGCCCTTAAATTTTTTCCATAGTTTAGTCCCAAACACACTAGCTCGAATTTGAGTTGCATCTAAGGCAAAGAAAAACATAAAAGATAGGATTAGGAAAAAAATTAACACAAAAATTTGTAACACTCTTTTCTGGTATCCTAACGCCTTAAAAGCTGTAAGTTCGTTATTTGAACTAATAACAAAATAAAAAAAACTACAGCTGAGGCTTACTCCTATTAAAAAAATGAAATGAAAGTTTGACCATAATTCGCTAACCGCTACTAAAATCAACTGCCAAAAAGTTCCTTTATACTTAACCAGTGAATCCAACTTTTCAAACAAAAAAATCAATGAAAAAACCATAGATAGAGCAAAAAGTGTTAACAGAAAGTAGAGAAGTAATTTCTTTAAGAAATACCTAAAGATTTTAAATCTAACCACTATTTAAATCCAAAAATAGCTGACATTCCCGTAAATGCCCGTTCTCGTGATAAAGTAAAGATTCCTTTAAAAGTTAATATTCCCAAAATTAAACACAAAGTTAGATACCCTTCCGACAAGATGATTGCTGGATTAAAAATTTTTTCTGAAAAAAAATCAGCACTCAAACTTACAAGAACAACTAACAACACCGAAAAAATATAGGCAGTAGGGTAATAGTAAAAATGAACTTTAGGCCACAGGTTTATACCAAGAAGAAACCCAAGTAAAGACAGTAAAATATCAAAAATTGGAAAAAAAAATCTCCTTGTGAATTCCTTTTTTATGTTAATGGCTTTAGCTTTAACACTCTCAGGGGTTACATACTTCACCATTAAAACTTCAGATAAATTTTGATCAAGATTTTTTCCTGTTGTAAAAACTTCCTTAATTTTAAAGTAAAGATCAATCAATTCTCTATTCTTGAGCTCAGAGGTTAGTTTAAACTCTTTATTAATTTTTAAATTCAACGGTATCGAAATCGAGTTATCCCGAAATTCTGTTAGGTCAAAATCAAGGTTAGAGCTTATACTTAACGAATAACCATCTTTGAGATTTAGTTGAGCGAAACTTAAGTCCTTTAGCACTCTAATCTGAACTTTGTCAGCTGAGAAAAAATGGGCTCCAGAATCATCTAGTATAAAAATTTTTGCATCCGAGAAATCTTCTGATCCTCTTGAACCAACGTATACTTTAGCTGAGCCCAGATCTGTCAAAGTAGCAGGCTTGATTAATTCCGTTAAATTCATCTCTATGAATTTAGTTACAGTTACGTTGAGAACACTATTTGAAATAGGTCTTAAAAAATTCAAGTTCAAAAAATGAATAACTCCGAATATCATTGACGACAGAAGGATTGGGAGGAGCAGACTTGAGACACTAAAACCCATGGTTCTCATAGCTAAAATTGCCTTTTCTACACTTAATTTATGCATTGTTGCACAGGATGATAAAACTAAGCTTATAGGGATAGCAAAATCGAGCACTGTTGGAATCATAACAAAAATTAATTCGCTAATTTCAGTAAACCCTAAAACAGATAGATCAAGAATATAGTTAATCCTAAAAAGTTTAAGAGATATGAAGCTAATTATTATAATTGCGAGGCCTACCAGTGTAAAAATAATATGTTCTAATAGTAAAAATTGAAAAATTTTTTTAGGCAAAAGTCTCATACAAAAAAAGATTATTTCTAAGATAATATTAACTATGCAAAGAAGCCAGCAACCTAGTTTTTTCGATTTTACCCTTGATGAAATGAGGAAAATCTTATTTGAAAAGTTTCAAAAGAAGTTTAGAGCTGATCAAATATTCGACTGGATATATAAAAAATTCGAATTTAATCCTGCAAATATGCATAATATTTCATTGGCTGATCGAACAACTTTAGCCGAGATGTTTGATTTCTCTGTATTTAAACCTACCTTGGTTAAAGAGTCACAAGATGGCACCAAGAAAATTCTTTTTACTCTTGCTGATAAAAAACAAATAGAAACAGTCTTTATGCCGTCAAATGATAGGTGGACAGTTTGTGTTAGTTCTCAAGCTGGCTGTGGCATGGGATGTAAATTTTGTAAAACTGCCACTATGGGATTTCAAAGAAACTTATCAACTTCAGAGATAATTCAACAAGTTTTGAGAGTTATACTGGACTTTAAAAGGCCAGATAATATCGTATTCATGGGGATGGGTGAACCTCTTGCCAATTATGATAACGTAGTCAAAGCAATACAAATATTAGTTCACCAGAAAGCCTTGAATTTCTCTTGGAGGTCTATCACTGTCTCTACCGTGGGGTTAGAACCTAAAATTAGACTTTTCTTTGAAGAAAAAGTACCAGCTCAGTTGGCAATATCACTTAATGCCTCAAACCAGCAGGTGCGATCATTTTTAATGCCAGTATCAAATAAATTCAGTTTTGAAAAGATCATCGAGACAGTTAAGAATCTACCTTTAAGAAGGAGGCAAAAAATTTTTATAGAGTATGTATTAATCGATGAAATGAATGCGGATGATATCCACTTGAATGAGCTTATTGAAGCCCTAAAAGTTGTTAGAGAAAGAATAAAAATTAATTTAATTCCTTTTAATGAGTTTGCGGAATCGGAGTTTAGGAGGCCAAGCCTTAAAATCATTAACAGATGGCATAAAAAGCTGAAAGAAAATAGGTTTATATCAACAGTTAGATGGTCAAAAGGAGTAGATATTTTGGGAGGTTGTGGGCAGCTTGCTACTAAGAGAATTTGAATTTAAAAACTCAAGATAGTAAAATTGTCGCGTGGCGTGTAGTTTTAAAACTCCTTTCAAAAAGCGCACAAAACCCACTTACTATTTAGTTGATCTGCGGGGCAAGACCTTGGGTAGAGCTGCAAGCAGAATAGCTTCAATATTAATGGGCAAAAATTCCCCAGATTTTACGAAATTTTGGCTAATGGATCATTACGTTTTAGGAATTAACTGTAAGTATCTAGCTTTAACGGGTAACAAAATTAAAGAAATAGTTAGATCTCACTCAGGGTATATTGGAGGCTTAAGGGAGAGATCGAGAGAAAACATTCCAATGACTGAGCTTTTAAGAATGGCCGTATCAAAAATGCTTCCGAAAAATAGACTTAGAAAACGCATTTTAAAAAGATTGAAGCTGGCGTTAGACGAAAGTCTTCCATTAAACATAAAAAACGTAGTCAGGGTAGAAAATCTATGACAGTTACTGGCAGAGTTTTAGGTGGTTGGATTCATACGGTAGGACGTCGTAAAACTTCTGTTGCTCGAGTTTTTTTAAAAGAGGGTAGTGGCAATATAACTGTAAATAATCACTCTCCTTTAAGATACTTTGGTAGTGAAACAGTTGTACATCATGCCTTATATCCTTTAAAGCTACTTCACTTACAAGAATCAGTGGATATAAAGATAACTGTTTCTGGAGGTGGTAAATCTGGACAAGCAGGAGCTGTTAGGTTAGGAATTGCTAGGGCCATTTTGCAGTGGAAGCCTGAAACAAAGAGAACATTACGGGAAGCTGGACTACTGACTAGAGATGCAAGAGAGGTTGAAAGGAAAAAACCAGGATTACACAAAGCGCGAAAAGCAACACAATACTCCAAACGATAAATATTTGATTAGTTAACCCAGCTAAGAAACGTGTATCAAAAGCTTACCGAAGTGTTTGCCTTGTTCCATTAGTTTTATCGCTTTAATAGCATCCTTCAGTTCATATATGTCATGAATTGCTGGACGTATAGAATTTGTGTGAATAAAATTTTGACTTTCGATTAAATCCAATTCGCTCCCCATCGTGGACCCAATAATCGAGATTTGCTTGGCAAAAATATATCTGTTATCAATATTAAGATCCCATCCTGTGGTATTTCCTACTGTGACAATCCTGCCACCCCTTTTTACTGCTAGTATACTCTGATTCATTGTTAACTTACCAACATTATCTATAACAAGATCTACTCCCCTACTTTTAGTTTGCTCTAAAATCTGAACCCCCCAACTTTTATACTTCTTATAATCAAGCACGAGGTCTGCACCAAGCTCATAGGCTTTCTCAACTTTTTCTTTACCTCCAGCAACACAAAGAACAATACATCCTATTCTTTTTAAAATTTGGATCGAAAGGGAATTAACACCACCTCCCGCACCAACAACTAAAACTGTTTCCCCAGGTTTTACATTTGCACGTGCAAATAACATGCGCCAGCAAGTGATTCCTGTAAGTATAGTAGCAGCAATATATTTCATATCTCTTCCTTCCGGTACTTTAAGGACATTCTGGATTGGTACAACAACATACTCAGCCAAGCCTCCTTTAAATTGTTCTCCTAGTATTCTATAGTGAGGACTTACAGAAGGTTCTCCTCTAGCGACCCACTCATCATAGCTTGTAATAATACCTGGATTTATAAAAACATCGTCTCCCACAGATAACGTTTTTGAGTGTCCATTTATTTCAACTAATTTTCCCACCACATCACTACCAGTAATATGAGGAAAATTTAGTTTCAGCCCTTTCCAACCTTCTCTTACCCAAATATCCAAACGATTAAGGGCGCAAAATTTTACTTTGACTAATGCTTCGCCCGGAGCGACAGTAGGATCATCAACCTCACCATATCTCAAGTTAGAAACTGGTCCATGTTCCTGAAAAAAAACTGCCTTCATACTATTTTATAATCTAAACTTTGCAACGCACGAAATCCAGTTTTTATCAGTAATCAGTTTATAGATTTCAAACCTTTGATGCAGAAACTCTAAATCATCAGAAACTCGTAATCCTGAAATTAGTATTAATTTCGAAGCTTTTGATCTAAGAATCTCATAATTATTAAAAAGGGTAGAGAAGTAAACATTTGCAAAAATTACATCTATCTTATCTATGTCACCAATACTCACTATTTTTCCCTTACTGGAGTTTAATTTTAGATTTAGCCTTAAATTTTCAAGAGCTAGCTCATCATTCTCAACAAAGTAAACTGATCCTCTAAATAACTTTTCAAAAGCTAAACCAAGAATCCCAGAGCCTGCACCAAAATCTAAAGCCGTATTATATTTTAGATTTAACCTACTTATTAAGTGTAACAACCGTCTAGTCGTGACGTGTTCTCCAGTTCCAAACGCCGATCCTCTAATGATATTAAGTCTGGTTTTTCTCAATAGAAGACGCGCTTCCTTAACATTATTAATAACTCTGATACGAAGCCGGGGATGAATACACACTATTTTTCTAGCAGGATAAACAAACTCAGGGTTGAAACTCTCACATTTAAATTCAGAATTTTGTATAAAATCATCAGGAATACTTGAGTAGTAAAAATCAAAAGTCTCATCATTCTCAGAAACCCCTACTGGGCCTAATTTGATTAACTCGAGAATTTTTTCATTCAGTTCACTTCGGTTTACCTTTATTACATAATTTTTTTTTAAGCTATCTGTCGACAACTTTTTAAACTGCTAAGCATAAAAAATTTTTAAATTCATTTGAACAAAATTTATTTAAAAACTGTTAGCACAGTCTTTGTAGGGGTGAATATACTTAACTTAGACTTAATATACTCATAAAGTTAAAAACATTAAGTTTTTACTTATTTTAAAGAGAGGTAGCAAGCCCCACTCACAAGTCAAAAGTTATTAAATGTAAAATAAACTCTCGCTACCCTTGGAGAATAATAACCCTTACATTGATACCAATTTATGCAAACTTCTCAGAGTTAGAAGTGTACTCTAAAACCTTGGATTAAGGGTAACAATTTAAAATCATAGAACCAGATTTGTATATTCCGCATTGTTCAAAAATGTTTAACTGAGAGTACCTTTAACCAGTCAAACTACAGTCTTAATGGTATGATTTACTGATTTAAGTATAAAAATAAGAGTTGTATCAACCAAAGCTAAGAATAAAGAATTTCTTCAAAAAGTCCTTATTGAAAGTTATTTGATCCGTAGATAAATCTAGCTACTAATTAGCTGCTCAACCAAATCCTTAAGTGAGGATTTTGGCATGTATCCACTAATCCTATTTTTTAACACTCCATCCTTAAAGAATAAAAAAGTTGGAATACTAACCACATCAAACCGAGATGCCCAATGATGATTGTCATCTACGTTTATCTTATAGAAATCAACTTTGCCAGCATATTCAGAGGCTAGTTCTTGAAAAATTGGAGCAACCTGGTTGCATGGTCCACACCAAACAGCATAAAAATCAACTACCACAGGTCTCTGATTGTTTTTTATTACCCTCTCCTCAAAAAGATCGTCAGTTAACTCCTCAACTTGTTTCATAATGTCACTTTACTTAAATTACAGAAATTTTTCAATCCCCATTTTAGCCTTTGAATCATAAATTATGTGAGGTGTTTTTTACGAAACTGTTTCAATGACTATCAAAGTTTTGAAATACATCAGGATATTTTAGTTTCTGAAGCCTGTTTGACAGCTTTTGACAGCTTGGTTTCTTTTAATTCTGTTACCGAAAATCCCGTTAGTAGCGTGGTCTTCTGGAATATTAAAAGAGCTACTTCGGATGAAACTGAAGTAGACCTTTACAGACTACTGAAAGCTAATAACCTTATTTTTGCAAGCATAGAGAATTTTAGCCTTCTTTTTTTAGCAGAGAAATTTCTAAAGCATCGGTCGGAAATAATCTTTTACTTAGGTCCCTCACTCAAAAAAAATACTTTAATCAGTTTAGCTAAGTTTTTTAATAAACACAGACTAAATTTTGTTACATTCAACTCTCAAGTTCCTTTATTTTATTTTCCTATATTCCGCCAAAAGAAGTTGGTATATGCTTGTTAAATAGCTTATATATGAGAGTATTCTTTTTAAGGTTAGCTAGAACACCTTTTTTAAGAATCTTCACTGGTTTTCACGATGAAACACCATTAAGCCTAGCAACAAAGTTAGTTAATACGTTTATTGAGAATTTAAAACCTAAAAATCCAGACCTTCTACTGGCATCATCTGTACTCCCAGATCCTGAAATCCCCAATCTTGCCAGGGAAATAGTATTAAGATCAACCTTGCCAAAAACCATTCCAGGAATATTTGTTTCTAATTATTGTATAAGCAGCTTAGTATCTACGAGCATGGCTTTTGATTTAATAAAGGCAGCAAGTTTTAACTCAATTTTACTAGTAGGTGTAGAAGTTATGTCTAATCCAAAACTTTTTTTATCACAAGATGCTTCTAAAAAACTTGTCAGGGTTAAAAGGGCAAAAACATGGTTCGAGAAAATTCAAGGATTTCTATCATTAAGAATTAGAGATTTTAAGCTTATAGCCCCGAGCCCAAAAGAGCCATCCACGAATCTCAGTATGGGAGAAAGCTGTGAATTAATGAATCAAGTTCATAAAATATCAAGATCAGATCAGGATGAGTTTGCCTTAGCATCCCATACGAAAGCTACTCGTGCGATAGAGGCTGGATACCTTAAAGATCAAATTATCGAAATTGACGGAATCAAAGAGGATAATATACCGCGAAAAGATTCGTCATTAGAAAAGTTAAGAAAATTACCCACAATTTTCGCCAAAGATGGTTCATTAACGGCAGGTAATTCCTCATCATTAACAGATGGAGCAAGTGTAGGGCTATTGGTATCCGAGTCTGAGCTAAAAAATTATCAAACAGAGCCTGAGTGTGAAATTTTAGGCTATACTTACTCCTCTGTTGATTTATCCGATGGACTACTTATGGCACCAGTGGTAGCGATTCATAACTTACTACACCAACATAAACTGACACCTGAAGATATAGATGTCTTCGAGCTCCACGAGGCATTTGCTTGTCAGGTACTAATTAATTTAAGAGTTTTGATGACGGGATGGAGCAAGTATTCGGTAAATCCAACTAAAATTCCTATTGAAAAAGTTAATATTTGGGGAGGAAGTTTAGCATTTGGTCATCCATTTGCTGCCACCGGATTGAGATTATTAAAAAATGCTTCCGATATTTTAAAAGCTACGAAAGGCCGATTAGGGATTGTAGCATCCTGTGCTGCAGGTGGCGGTGGAGCAGCTATTCTTATTAAAAATCCTAACAGTAATTAAGGTAAATATGCTTCCAGTTTATCCTTATTGTATACTTTTATTGCCTTCTTTGATACAAAACCAGATAATCCTAAGTGACCTAACGATATTCTTAAATCCCCAATAAAATTTTTTGGTGGGGTACAAACAATCATCAAGTTATCATCTCTTGTTTTAGAAACTTTTGCATCTTCAACTAATTCGTACTCCTTGTTGGAGTAATGACACTTAGCAGCATCCACATTGTAAACCTCTTTGTTATTAAGTTGGTAAACGGGGAGCTTGACAGAAATATAGACATTTTGCACATCTGTCCAGACCTCCAAAAAAGCAAACTCTGATATTTTAAAGTAATCTGGGCTTATTGGCGGAGAGTACTTTCCGCAAGCTATAAAAAAAATTGAAAAAATTAAGAATTCTCTTTTCATTAAGCAAAATTAATATACTATGATATTAAAGTATTTTCATGAGAAAAGTTTTTTGTAGAAAGTTCAAAAAAGAGTTAGAGGGGTTAGAGTCCCAACCTTTCCCTGGCCCCCTTGGAGAGTTGATATACAATTCGGTATCCAAGCAAGCGTGGGAGGAATGGCAGGATCTACAAATTAAAATCATAAATGAATACAGATTAAACTTATCAATAAAGGAGGATTATGAGGCCTTAAAGCAACAGATGCTGATTTTTTTAGGTTTTGAGGAAGGGCAAAATATTAAGGTTGGGGATCCGGAGCAAGGTAACTAGTTGAAGATAAATTAAGTGCCAGACGTGTACTGTAGGCTAGAAAACAAATAGTTATAAAGCCTAAAGTCGCCCCTTCTAAGTGAATTAATAAGTTAAGTAAATTTACCAATAAGATAAAAATTAGAGAGAAACAAAAAAAGAGTGACCAAAAACCTTTCACACGTTTATGAGTAATAAAAGAGGCGAGTATCATTAAGACAAATAAAATTAAATAATTAAAAAAGCTTGAGGCATTAACAATTGGAGAAAAATTTTCAAAAAAGCCATAAAAAAAATTTTTGCTTACTATACTTAGTGAATAAATATATGAGGGATAATCCGGTGCAAGAAGCTCAACACTTAATGATTTAGACAGGCTAGGCAGACTAAAAATTAAAATACCAAGAGAGAAGGCAACAAAGTGTAGAACAGATACTTTTAAAAGAAAAACTGCCCCAAAAGCCAGCGCTAGCATGACTGCAAGACTTGCCATTAAAACTGGCAAATTTTCTCCTAAATTCAAAAATAGAGTTGCCGAAACAATATTAGGGTAACCAGTAAGTAAAACAAACCCAAAAAGTAAACAAAACGCAAAAAGTGTACTTAATTTGTATACGACCGAGAGTGGTGAGTTGCTGCTGTCTAGATTTTTAGTTGTTATTAATATCTCATCCTTTTTAAAAAGGGCTTTGTTTCTTATTTTAGATTTTAAAGCAGGTGCTGGTAGCTCGAAGTAAGTTTTCTCCCTGAGCTCAAGCCTGTGTAATCTTAAAAAGATTTGTCTTGCCGTTGGTCTTAATTCGGGAGTTTTTGCCAAACACTCAGATACAATATCATCTAAAAGAGAGAGTGATGGATTTTTCCCAAAAGTGCTTAATTTTGGAGGAGTTACATTTACATGAAAATTTATTACTTTCGACAAATTAGATTTGTCAAAAGGTAAATCTTCTACAAATAACTCAAAGGCTAGGATACCTAGCGCGTAAATATCCAGACTCGAGGTGGGCTCTTGTCCTTTCCATAGCTCGGGCGCCATATGTGTTGGCGAGCCTATAAAATCATCTTTCTTTGTTATATTACCGCCTACAAACTTTACAATCCCTAAATCCCCAATTTTGGGAATTCCCTCTTTAGTGCTATAAAGAATGTTTGATAACTTTATATCTCTGTGAATTATATTCTCTGAGTGAATATCTATGAGTCCTGCTACAATACCTTTAAAAATTTCAATTTTCTCAAACAAACTTAGACTTGAATTAACCAAGTAGCTTTTAAGATCGCCCCCTTCTACATACTCAGTTACTATGTAAAAGTTGTTAGATTCATAACCACACTCAAAAGTTTTAACTACATACTTAGAGGATATTTTTCTAGCTGCTAATACTTCTTGTTGAAATCTTCTGTAATCGAAATCTTCTTCGCATTTAATTATTTTTAGAGCAACATCTTGTTCTAAAATCAGATCTCTAGCTAGGAAAACAGTTCCCATCCCTCCTGAACCTAGCTTTTTAATAATTGAGTATCGATTTACAAAGACAGAGTTACTCTCCACACATTTTTTCTCGGTACTGAAAAGAAATTTTTAAACTGTTATATTCAAGGTTTGAAATGCATGAAACTGTTCTAGCCGTTGATCTTGATGGAACGTTAATTAAAGGCGATGTAACTGAGGAGGGATTTATACAATTACTAAAATCAAAGCCTCAAAGAGCACTCAAAGCGATTTTTTTATTTCTATTTCGCGGTAACGCGAAATTTAAAGAGTATTTAGCAAAAAATACTTCAATAGACCCTAAGCTTCAGTTGTACTCTGAGGAGTTCATTCAGTTTTTAACTGAACAAAAAAAACAGGGACGAAAACTTGTTTTAATCTCAGCTTCCCATCAAGATATGGTCGAGAAATTTAAGGGAGAGTTGTTCGATGAGGCATTTGGCACTACTAGATTAAATTTAGTGGGTATTCGAAAAGCAAGGTTACTAAAAAGAAAGTATGACAAGTTCGATTACGCCGGTAATGCATGGGTCGATTTCCAAGTTTTTAAGGAATCCCAGCAGCCAATACTTGTTAACCCAACGCCAAGGATGCGAAAAATTTTTGAGAAAAAGTACCCCTCAGGACTTATTTTTGGAGAAAAATTGCCTTTTATTAAGGCATTATTAAAAGCTATTCGTCCAATTCACTGGTTTAAAAACCTTTTAATTTTTGTACCTGCAGTTTTATCTCATTCAGTAAATCTTCCGAATTTGATTAATTTGCTATCGGCTTTCTTTCTGTTCAGCTTAACTTGTTCAGCCACTTACTTAATTAATGATCTTTTTGATATAGATTCAGACCGAATGCACTCAGAGAAAAAGAATCGACCTATCGCCTCTGGAGATTTAAGCTCTTTCCATGCTTTGTTTGTAGCTTTCACCTTAATATTTATCAGTATGTTCATGTCTTTTATTTATTATCCAACCGTCTTTTTGCTTCAGATTTTTTACTTGCTCTTAAATTACCTGTACTCAACCGTAATTAAAAAAGTCTTAATCTTAGATATTTTTACTCTCAGTATTTTTTACTTGATAAGGATTTTTTTAGGAGCCTCTTTAACAGAGGTTGAGTTAAGTGGTTGGTTTATGGCATTCTCACTATTTGGATTTTTGAGCTTAGCAAGCTTAAAAAGATACTCAGAGTTGTTCACTCAAAGTGCCAGCTTTGGACGACAGTACCTTAGCTCCGACTCATCGTTTTTTAGAATTTTTGGAATTTCATGCGGTTTACTTAGTTCCTTGGTTTATTTACTGTATCTAAACTCCTACTCGGTAGATGCTTTGTACTCAAACACTTTTTTTCTTTGGCTCGTATTTCCAATTCTGCTATATTGGTACTCAAAAACTTGGCTTCTCGTATGTCGTGGAGAAAACTTAGAAGATCCTGTGTTGTCAGTTTTATCCTCAAGAGAAAATTTAGGACTTTTCCTATTGTGTCTTGCTTTCTTCTTACTTGCTTTGTGATTCTGAGCTGCGCGAAACCTCAACAATCGTTGGATGGCGATCTGATGTTAAAAAATTTTTTAGCAGGAAGTTTGAAAAATCTTAATGTAGGGAATTTTGCTGAAGCTGAGATATTTTTGCTTAAAGCCTCTTTGATCAGTAACGACCCAGTTATAGAAATGATGAGAGCCAAAGTCATGGAACTCTCAGAATTTGATCCAGAGCAGCAGATATATGAAGCTTTAAACGATTGTTACTCCAAAAATAGCTGTTTGGAGAAGCTTAATAATTTACAAAAATCTTATTGCTTAGGACAAAATTTAAGTGACATAGATTACAAATTATTCATTCTATTAGGAGGTAAAGCCTTGGAAAAATCATCTTGCAAGAATGAAGCTTTATTGAATGCCATATATATTTTAAAATCTGACATAGATTACTATCACTTCCTCAAGCCTAAAATTCTCAAAAACTTGAATACTAATCAAGAAAAGATATTAAATTTAACGGAAAGGTATTTAAACAAAGGTAATACAATCTACATTAATTTAATTCCAGCAGATGTAATTTTCCTACTTTCTCAATGAGAACGCTAATCACGCTGTTTTTTATTTTATTTTCGCTGCTGATTCTTCTGCTGTCGCAAACTGACTTATCTTTCACTATTTTTAGGTATAATAACTTCTGGCTCGATATTTCAATCTGGGAAAAAAATAGATACTTTGTATTTTTACTTGGACTATGCTCTTTACCTGTAAGCCTTTTCTCTCATTTTTACTTCCAGAAGAAAAATTTTCATTGGATATCTAACCTGTTACTTTTATTGTTTGGTTTGGTATGCTTTTTTGTTTTTGCAACCACTAACCTATTTAGTTTTTTATTATTTTTCGAGCTTACATCGATATTCTCTTTTGCGCTGATTGTTCTTGCGAGGCACCAAGATAAAATGGAATCAGCTAAATTGGTTTTTTTAGTAACAACAATAGGGGGTGCTTTTGGCTTAATTTTCGGAGCAGCTGTATACACGGAAACTAATTCGGTAGATCTAACGTCGATTAGCTCGAGATCTATATATGATGCATCTTATTTACCGTGGCTTGCTGTTTTGTGTGTTATTTCAAAGAGTGCAATTTTGCCATTTGGATTTTGGCTTGTAAAAGCCATGGCTGCTGAAACACCTGTTAGCGCGTATCTTCACTCTGCCACATTGGTAAAATTAGGTTTATATCTGGGATTCCTTTTCTCCGACATGATTTCAGAGTCTAGTGCCGGGACGGCACTCGCAATTCTAGGTTGTGTATCATCATTATTGTATAGTTATAAATCTTTTTACTCAGAAAATTTAAAATTAGCTCTTGCTTACTCAACTTTAGCCTCATTAGGAATTCTTGCCTATTTTATAGGAAACAACAATCTTGATGAATTTCTGTTTTTTCTTATCAATCATGGTGTTTACAAGTCAGCTTTATTTATCGTTTTTGGTGTAATGCTGATTCGAACCAGATTATCATCTGTGATTAATCTTGGTAAAAGTTTTAATCTTTTAGAAAAGCTTTTAATTTTAATACCCGTGTTTTGTGTTTTGGGATTAGAACCAGCGGTAACATCAAAAATTAAAAATAATTTAGTTTCAGAGGCTTTTACAGATGCTAGATTATTTATTTACAGCGTAAGCATATTAGGGTCCATTTTTTTTACATCTGGGTTTGGAGCAAGACTATTGATTAGCCTGATCTCAAAAACACCAGAAAAAAAAAGTTTGCATGGGATTAGTGTAATTATTCTGACTTCGACAGTTGTCATATTCACACAAGTTTTCTCCGCAAACCTTTTAAGCGAAATAAAAATACCTGACCTGCCATACTTGCTTTCAAAACTGCTACTTTTAGGAAGCTTCTTTGCGGCTTATTTTCAACCAGTTTACAGCTACGATCAGAAGAAAAAGCTCCCGGGCGTCGAATTTTTGAGAACAGTCGCTCTCTCATTGTTTAATTTTCTGCAACCCCAAAAACTTTCTAGTTATTTATTCAGTTTTTTCCTATTTTTAATACTTCTTTTTCTTTTATCAAAATCTAGCTTAATAATAAAAGAACTTGATTTTTCGCTATCTCCAGTTCTTTTAGTTTTTTTAAGTTTTGTTGCTGTGGGTGGATTTCTTGCTGTTAGATCTCAAAGCCGGATAATGACAGTGCTATCATTTGCGCTAATTGGACTTATCGTCAATTTAACATTTTTAATGTTTGGAGCTCCAGATTTAGCACTCACATCATTTTTTGTCGATATATTATGGTTAGCCTTATTGGTTCAAGCTCTTGATAAACTTCCACCTTTCCAGAAAATCCCTCAAGCTTGGTATCAAACTAGGAATGTGGTGCTATCTATTGGGATAGGGTTATTGATCTTTATATTAATCATGGAACCGACCGTAGAATCTCAAGTAAAGAAGCTGTACTATGATCTAACTTACCCTATGCTACATGGAGAAAATATTGTTAATGCCATAGTTGTTGGATTTAGAAGTTTTGATACGATAGTCGAAATTTCAGTTTTATCTGTATGTTCTTACGGCTTTATTCGAGTGTTAAAGAGATGACTAGAGTATTTAAAGAAGGAATTTTTGTTCTCATGTTTGCGTTTATTCCAGCAGCTTTTTGGATCTTTTTAAGAGGTCATAATCTTCCAGGAGGCGGTTTTATAGCTGGTAGTCTTGGTGTTGTAGTTATATTCCTAAATAAGTTAGCGGTTAATCGTAGCGACAGATACCCTTATTTTGAAAGGGTTTTGGCAGGTTTTGCTAATCTTGGGGTGATTATATCAATTATTAGTGGGTTTATTGGGCTTATGCAAAATGGCTATCTTTTCTCTTCAGTTGAAATCATCGAAATTTTTGGGTTTAAAATTACCACAGAATTTATTTTTGATTTAGGAGTTTTTTTAATGGTCCTTGGAGCTGGCTCACGGATTTTTAGTGTTGATTATGGAGAGTAACTTCTTTTTTGCGGTTTTGATAGGATCCATCTGTGGAATTAGTTGCTATCTAATATTACAGGCAAGTTTAATAAGAATATTGCTAGGATTAGCTATATTAAGTAATGGTATTAACCTCTTCATCTTTGCCTCCTCAACGATAGGAACCAAAGCCCCATTAGGGAAATCTTTTCATAGTATTTCTGATTATGCAGACCCTTTGCCAGCTGCACTTATCCTAACTGCTCTGGTCATTGGTTTTGGTACTATATCTTGGATTTTCAGTCTTATATTAAGAATTAACTCTAGAATTAGGTGCGATGATATAAGATTAATTGACTCAGAAGAGTGATAGTAGCTTATATAGTATTACCGATTCTTCTTGGTTTTATCTCACAATTTTTTTTAAAAGCACAAAAAATTATCGCTTACTTTTGCGTTGGAGTTTTAATATTCTCTTGGTTTTTTTTACCTCAGGGCTGTGAAGTAGTAGGGAACTACGATCCAATCCTGGGAATTGAAGTATGTCTAGATTGGAGTAATAAAATTTTCATCTTACCAGTGCTAGGAATCTTTTTATCCTTGATTAATAATAAAAATCTTAATTCAATTCTTCTTCTCAACTTAGCATCAATTCTTGGTATTCTTCTAACTAACGACTTTTTCAATCTATTTGTTTGGTTTGAGCTACTAATAATAACATCAATGATTTTACCGCTTAACCAAAAGATTGAATTTAAAGCTCTTTTTAAGTACGCAATTTTCAACATTTTAAGTGGTTCGATTTTTTTAATATCAATAGGATTATGTTACAAATATTTTGGATTACTAAACCTCGATGCAATGAGGGTTTATCGACCAGTCCCTGATTTAGAGGTAATTTTTGTACTAATGTTTTTTCTTGCTATGGCAATTAAATCTGGAATTGTTCCTTTCCACTATTGGCTTGGAGCGAGCTATCATAACTTCAATACCGAAATCTTACCTCTCTACCTAAGCTTATTTTCAAAAATTGCAGTAGTTGCTTTTGCTAAGGTAATTAACTCAATAAATTTTGAGTTTAACAACGTGGCTGGTATTATAATTCAAATATTATCTTTTTTATCTTTACACGCTGGCTTTTTCTTATCAAGTATTGAGGTAAATCCTCTTCGTTCTTTTGCATTTTTCTCAATCTCAAAGAGCGGTTTTCTTTTTTTTATAAGTACTCTAGTTCCGTATGAAACCCTATTAATTTATCAAGCTTTTGATACTTTGATAGGATATTTTTTTATCCAAGCTCTTTTTAATAGAGCAAACAAAATACTCCTTTATTTTTACGCGTTCACTTGGTTTGGATTACCTTTATCTGGATTTTTTTTCGCTAATCTAAATCTTTTTATCGCCACCGATAAACCTTTACTTCTAGCTATTGTTTTTATATTTCAAAAACTGTACTTAATAATTTTTGCATTCAAACAAATTCACAATAAATTCCCGACTAATCAATCCTCGGTAAAAATTCAAGTTTTGATATTTACGGTCTTGATAATTTACCTATCTGTGATAGCATTTTTGAAGTTTGATGGTTAAGATACTGAGAGTGATTTGGCTAATTATCTGGTATTGGTTCCCTCGATATTTATTAAGTCCTTTTATCTTTGCAAAGAAAATCTTGCTCAGAAAAAAAGTAAAACCAGCGTTTATCAGATACACTTTTAAAGAGTGTCACTCTGATTTTAGTTATTGGTTAGCTTGCACACTTATATCATTCACTCCAGGAACAATTGGTGTTAATTATGACGAAACTCATTTACTTGTCCACTTATTTGATTCAGATGATGAGAAGGACGTCACTGACTTTTTAACCAAATTTCAATCGGTATTATCATGAAACTTGCCCTTTCTATAACACTTTTAAACATGTTTTTGGCTCTAATAAGTTTCGCTAGAGCAAAAAATGTTGTTGAGAGAACCATAAATTTTGACCTATGTTTTTTATCAGCTCTTGGTTTTTTAACCCTCTCGGGTTTAGAGAGCAAAAACAGTTATTATTTTGATTTTCTTATAGTTGGAATCCTTTTATCCTTTGTGGGCTCTGTATTAATAATACGATATCAGCTATCAGATCAGGGTTTGGAATGATTTTATCAAGTTTTCTTATATATCTTGGACTCATTTTAATTTTAATAGCCATACTTGGAATTAATCTGTATGTAAATCCAATGAAAAAAGCGCACTGCTTTTCATTGGCTTCAAATTGTGGTTTCGTCTTCTTTGTATTTGGAATAGCAATTCACTTGGATAAAATAAGCATGGCAGTTTTATCATCTATATTTCTGTTCTCAACGACTCCTATGTTAAGTTCTTTGTTGGGCGATTTTATTAGTAAAGAAGAGAACATTAAAGAAGTCTTGTTGCAATAAGACGACCAGTGTTAATAAATGTTGTGAATTTACTGGCATAAATAACCCAGATATTTTTCTTTAACTGTATTATTCTCGTCTTATCGATTGGTTCTTTCCCATTTATTGAAGGTAAAACTCCTAACTCGAGAGTAAAATTCTCAACATTTTTTCCAAACACGTTTTTAATATCACTTAAGGATAAGGTTATATCCTCCTGATTAGGTTTGTTGTTTGAGTACCAAGTTCCGAAAACATACCGACCCTCTCTACATGTTGCAAAAAAATACCTATTCTCTTTTTTTAATCCCACACAAATGTCCTTCTCTGGTCTCAAATCAGAGATAATGTTCCAAGCATATAAAGTTTTAAAGTTGCAATAATTGAAGCTTGGGAAAGAGCATATAACGGCCTTTTTAAAATAGTATCTTTTTTTACCCACATTAACATAATCTTCATGCACCTCTGTAACCTCTGTATCTAGTCGTAAATTTTCAATCAAAGCGTCTTTAAGTTTTGCCCTAAGACTATCCAAGTTCTCTAAAAAGCCATCCTTCCAATGTAAATAAATACCCTTTTGTGAAAAAAAAGAATCCTTCTTCAGAGAAAATAAATTTAAATCAATATCAAAAGGGAGAATATCTCTGGACAAGATTAAAGCATAACATTCTAGAGGTCGAATACTCTCTCTAAATCTAAACTTTAGCTCCTTACTCGATTTTAAGGAATTGAAAAACTCAAATAACTGAAAACGACTTAAAAATCTAATCCCAGAGTGGATTATTCTCAATGAACTAGCACTGGTTTCCATCAGAATGTCAGAATTTTTCTCAAGGATACAAAAATCTTTGTACCCTCTTTCCAACAAAGCTAGGCCAACACCAAGCCCCGTAAAACCACCTCCAATTATTAAAATCACTGATTACATATTAAACAACATGGAAAAAATTTTTACATCAGAAATAGCTATCTTTAAATAACTAATTTAAAAAACGTATGTATTTAAATTTTACTTTCTTAAACTACTGGCACTTATTTTGATTTGAAACAGATGTAGAAATTTTATGAGAAATAGAATAGAAATGTCTAAGATGAAAATGTTAGAAGAGCTTCAAGCATCTTTGAATGAGTTAGAGAGAGCGGTAATATTAGCTAGACAAAGTTTAAGTGAACAAAAGAATTTACCAAAACATATTTTAGACAGATTGGAGCAGTATATTAAGATAATTGAAACTCAAAAGCAATTAGCTAAAAAATTAACCGAGGCAGGGAATATAAATGAAGTTTTTATGCTAGCAGAAAAAATAAATGTCTTATCAAAAATGATTGCCGATGATTCATCAGAGCTTGTATTTTCATTGATGAAATCAGAATCTCAGGCAGTTTCTCTACGAAAAACTTATATATCTTGTTAAGAAGAGGTATTATATTTGATTAGTGCTTGAGATACTTTATGAATTTTCTCAAAATAGCTACTTTGCAAGAATACTTTTAGCGGGATTACTTGGAGCAGTAATTGGGCTCGAGAGAGAATTTGCTCGTAGAGATCCTAGTTTAAAAACTTTTACAGTTATATGTATTGCCTCATGTATTTTTGGAATTCTGGGTGAGCATTTTTCTTATACTTCTAATTCAGATCCCTCACGAATAGCTGGCCAGGTCGCAACTGGTATTGGGTTCCTAGGGGCTGGAGTAATATTTAAACATGATAGCAAAGTTTTAGGTCTAACCTCTGCAGCCTTAGTCTGGCTCGCTGCAGCAGTAGGAGTGGCAATAGGATCTGGCATGATCTATCTTGCATTAGAGGGTACAATTGTAACAATTCTACTGATCTCAATTTTTCGAATCTTACACTTCAGCATAAGTAGTGCATCTAAGAGAGAATCAAGAAATACCTAAAAAAAATCTCTATTCGACCGAAAAAAAACATGGGTGGTTTGGTACATTATCCTAGCCGGCTTAAGTATTTTATTTAAAAACTGGTTTGCTTTAACAGTAACCGGAATCCTACTAACTTTAAATTTATACGAAAAGAGAGTAAGGTTACCAGAAAAAATACTAAAAGAACTTTCAAGAGTAATAACTAAAATGCCTATTCCTGTAGCAGTAATGGATAAAAACCATAACTATGTATCAGTATCTGATTCTTGGATAACTTTTTTTAAGTTTAATTTCAACCCAACAGGTAAAAACCACTTCAAGGTTTTTCCTAAGTTAACGGATAAATGTAAAAGTTTACATGATGCAATATTGGATGGTGGGTTTGTTAGCGAAAATGATTATGAGTTTGTGCATGCTGATGGTACAAAAGATGTATTTGATTACTCTTTAGTCTCCTTAGTCTTGGATGGGGATGTTGTAGGAAGTGTTACCTCAATCATTCCAAAAACTGAGTTAGTTAAGCTTAAACAAAAAATTACAGATCTCGAGGATGACAGAAAAGCTTGGGAAAATAAAAAGCACCACTCGGAGGTCTATCAGGAGGCCTTGGGACTAATTGATTCGATTTACCAAATCGATTGTCAGTATCCTACCCTTGAGGAAAAACTGAATTTAGCCTTAGAGCAAATAGCTTCATTATCGGTTTTATCTAAAGATCTTGGTTTTGCTTGCTTTGTAAATGATGGCTCCGATAATTTTGAGCTAAGAGCAACTAAATCTATTAGTGATGATTTAGTGCAGGAGTTAAACAACAAAGAGTTTCAAAAATGGTTATTTTGGAGAGCATTAACCTCACTTGAAGTAGACTATAAGTGTTGCATTCCTCAGGTAAAGCAAAAAAGGTTAAAAATATGTGATTCATTTGAGCAAACCACTTTTTACATAGTTCCATTGTTAAGGCAAACTGAAGTCATGGGCGTTCTAATTGTAACTAAACAAACTTGTGAAGAGCAAAATTATCTTGAAACAAAGCTTTACTCATACTTGGGGAGGGCATTAGGAAGATTGATTAAAAGACATTATCTTCTTCAAAAATTAGAGATTGAAAGAAAAGAGAAAGAGGAAATAATGAAAAAGCAAAAACTACTGTTTGCCTCAATCTCCCACGATATCAGAGGGTACACTCAGAATATCGTAAGCTTGGCCGAAGCTCTTACTTACTCTGGAAACAAAAACTACAACACAGAGGATGAAAGTATGGAAATAGCACAGAACATTTTAAACGTTTCCATTAGTCTTAATGAACTGATAAGCGACCTGTTAGATTTGATCAAGTATCAACAAAAAAATCTGACAATTAGAAATGAAACTTTTTCAATAACGGAAATGATCGAAAGTTTAGTCAAACAGTTCAAAGTCAAACTTAAAGGAGATGTTCATTTAGATTTTTACATAGATGCTAATATAAAACCATTTTATTACGGCCCCAAAGTTAGAATTCAGCAAGTTTTGAGTAATTTACTCTCAAACGCAGTTAAATTTACTAACAGAGGTAGCATTAAGATTCAAGTTAATCTTCTATCATCTAGCGACTCAGATACTATTGAATTCAGAGTCTCTGACACAGGTATTGGAATACCTGAGGGTAAAATAAATAAAATTTTTGATCCCTTTGAACAGGTTGAAGATAGCCTATCAACTCATTTAGGAGGAACAGGTTTAGGGTTATGGATATGTAAAAAAACAATAAATGCCTTGGGAGGCGAGTTGTTTGTTAAATCCTCACTTGGAGTTGGCACGGAATTCTGGTTTAACGTCAAATTAAATCCTATTGAACCCGTTTCAGTCTGTGAGAAAAATACTGAGATTTTTAATCAAAGAATTAAAATTTTACTTGCTGATGATGATCAAATATCTCTTAAGATGATGCAAAAGTTACTAGAAAACGAGGGTCACACGGTTATTACTGCCACTAATGGATTAGAAGCAGTTAATTTAGTTTTGTCTAACCCTGATACAGCATTAGCGATTCTTGACTTTAACATGCCAATGTTAAATGGAGTAGAGGCAGCAAAAAAGATAAGGGAATCAAACAAAAATATCAAACTTATTGCTTTAACAGGTTCAATTTCAGTAGATTCTAGTGATCCCAAGCCGTTCGACCTAATTCTTGAGAAGCCTGTTCGCAGAGATGTTATTATTGAAAAAATTAACCTTACCCTGAATAACTAGCTCTTAGATTTTGAGTTATTTTTTGAAGTTTTGGCACTTGTCTTTCCTTGATCTTTAGTGTTCTTTTTCTTCTCTGTGCCCATTTTTCTTACCTTAGTTACTGATTTTTCCTCCTCTGGCAATACATTAACATTCAAATTTGCAACTACTTCAGTATGCAATCTAACCTGAACAGTGTGCTTGCCAAGAGTTTTTATAGGTTCAAAAAGCCTGATCATAGATAACTCAACCTCTAGCCCCCTTGCTCTAAGCTCATTAAAAATATCATTTGCTGTCACTGATCCAAAAAGTTTTCCTTCAGGATTAATACCTCTCTTAAAGGTCAATTCATTTGAGGATATTATTTTCTCAAGTGCTTTAGCTTTTGATATTGCCTCCTGTCTTTCAAGGGCTATTTTTTCCTTTAGCTTTTTAAATCTGTTTGCCAACACCTCTTCAATAGCTATTCTGTTTGGTATAAGAAAGTTCCTCGCATAGCCAGCACGAACCTCGATTACATCACCCACATTACCAAAATTTTTAAAATCCTTAGTTAGAACAACCCTAACTTTCTTCATGCCTGATCGATTTGATAATAAACTTTGGCAAGCCCCAGTATCTTGTCAGATATATCTTGATAATCTGGGATTTTCTTTGCATCTTTCGCAGATAATTTTATGATCATAAACCTTAATATCCTATTGTTAAGCAAAAAGTCTCGTTTCAGTTCCTGTATGACTGAGCCTAAAAAGGTATAGATTTTAAAACAAATCCAATGAGCTGTTTTCCTACCCCTGACTTCGTAAGCCAACTCGTGTTTTAATTTCTTTTCCACATGAGCGACTATACCCACTTTCAAAAGTTTCTCGGAAATAACTGATATTAAATTATCAATTTCGGAATTCGAGGTGCTGGGGTCTAAGAGTAGATTAACGTCGTATACGCGAAGAATCTTCATTACCGCAAAATTCTACTAAACCCTATGACGTTTGTAAATTTTTACTAATGGAAAAAAGTTGAAGGTTTAATAAATTGCAATAACTTAAAAAGTCCGGTGCCCAGAGCTAGGCGAGCATCCAACCCCTTAGCTTGAATCACATTTCCCTGGTATCCAATTTCAACATCGTAACCAATAGACACCTCCTCTTGAATCCAACCAAGCCTTAAAATTACAGCCTGTCTTGCTTCAATCTGTTCAATTAGTTGCTCCATTCTAGGCAACCAGAGAAAAATTTTTCTCAACTCTGATGGTGGCAAACCAAAATTATCAGTAAGTATCATTATCCTGTTTGAGTATCGATCTAGGACTTCATCCCCGATCTCCGGTCTCCACACAAGACCTGCCATTTCAAGAGCCAGAGATAACGTAACAACCTCTGTTGTTGAATTCACAAGCTCCTAATTTTAGGCTAACATCAGATTTATAAAACGCGCAACTAAAAAATTTTTTTAAAATTCTGAATACAGAACTGCCTTACCTCTTCTCTTAAATTATCTGGAGCTTGCCTTTCCTTTAGCACTTTTACGATGAACTCAGCAACCTGAGCCATATGGGACACTTCAAGGCCAAGACTAGTGATCATAGGAGTTCCTATCCTTATACCTGAGCAAACTGCTGGTGGATTTTTATCATACGGAATTGTGTTTTTATTTACATATATGCCTGCTTCCTCTAAAAGACTCTGAGCTTCAATTCCCGTCAATCCTATACTAACTACATCTACTAAGAACATATGTGAGGACGTACCACCAGTAATAACATTTAAATCATTTAAAATTAAGTGCCTCGCCAACTCCTCGGCATTTAAAACCACCTTCTCTGCATACTGTTTAAATTCCGTAGTTTGACAAATTTCAAAACAAACAGCTTTTGCAAGAATTGAATTCATGTGGGGGCCGCCCTGAAGAAATGGAAATACGGCTCTGTTTATGGAATTTGCAAAAGAGGATTGACTTAAAATTATACCGCCTCTTGGCCCCCTAAGCGTTTTATGGGTTGTACTAGTTACAAAGTGAGCCCTCTTGGGGCTCGGATAAATCCCAGCCACTATTAGGCCTGCATAGTGGGCAACATCTGCTAATAGATATGCTCCTACGCTATCTGCAATATCCCGAAAAGCATCAAAATCAATCTCTCTAGAATAAGCTGAAGCGCCTGCTATTATTAATCGGGGTTTTTCCTTTTTAGCTATCTCCTCAACCAAATTTAAATCGATTAGGTAAGTTTTAGGATCTAAAGGATAAAAAACGACATTATATCTTTTTCCTGAAAAATTAACTTTATGCCCGTGTGTTAAATGACCCCCGTGATCTAAACTTAGGGATAAGATTTTATCTCCATC
Source organism: uncultured bacterium (assembly GCA_938038205.1). Lineage (GTDB taxonomy): Bacteria > Bdellovibrionota_C > UBA2361 > JANWWW01 > JANWWW01 > CALHSA01. Next base: position 50,429 of record CALHSA010000005.1, read on the forward strand.
CTTAAGAATAGACTCAAATACCGCTTGATTCGCTTGAGCACCAGAGTGCGGCTGAACGTTTGCAAACTCCATGTCAAAAAGTTTTTTTGCCAGCTCTATCGCCTGCGTTTCAACCCTATCAACAAATTCACAACCTCCGTAGTATCTGTTTCCAGGATAACCCTCAGCGTACTTGACACTAAAAACACTTCCTACAGCCTCCAAAACAGCTTTTGAGGGAAGATTTTCGCTAGCTATAAGGTTAATACTCTCAAAAAGCCTCTTTTTTTCTAAATTTAAAAGACTGTTTAAATACTCAAAAGCACTATAGATAGGTTCTTCAAAAATAGACATAAACTTATAGTTTACTTTTTAATGACGAAGATAACATCACAAACCAAAGTTTGAAAAGGGGGAGTAAAAAAAAGTAGAATTCTTATTTATGACTATAAAGAGGTTCAAACCAACCCCTCTCTCTCGGCGTTTTTTCACCGTTATTGATTACTCTAGTCTCTCAAAGGTAAAACCCTTTAAAAAACTGTTAAAGCCTAAAAAGAGAAGTGGAGGAAGGAATAATCAAGGTATTGAAACAAACATAAATATTGGCGGAGGAGCCAAAAGAAAAATTAGAATCATCGATTTTAAGAGGTACGACAAAGCTAATATTCCTGCAAAGGTTGAAACCATAGAGTATGATCCAAATAGAACAGCATTTATTGCAAGAGTTTGTTATAGAGACGGAGAAAGAAGGTATATTCTCTGTCCTGAGGGTCTTAAGGTTGGAGACACTATAGTTGCTGGAGAGAACGTTGACTTCAAAGTTGGAAATGCATTGCCATTGAAAAATATTCCCGTTGGTTTATTGGTTCATAACGTGGAACTTAAAAGAGGAAAAGGAGGAGCTTTAGGTAGATCAGCTGGAGTGGCTTTGCAGATTGTGGCTAAAGATGGTAATTACGCTTTGCTTAAAATGCCGAGTGGAGAACTGAGAAAGGTGCATCAAGAGTGTTATGCAACTTTAGGAAGGGTATCTAATGTAGACTGGAATAACATATCTTTAGGCAAAGCCGGTAGAAGTAGATGGTTAGGAAGAAGACCTCATACTAGAGGCATAGCTAAAAATCCGGTTGATCATCCAATGGGAGGTAGAACACCGGGTGGCAAGCATCCAAGCACCCCAACAGGTAAACCTACTAAAGGACTCAAAACTAGGAAAAATAAGAGAACTCAAAAGTTCATTGTAAGAGACAGAAGAAGTACGGCTGAATTGGTTATCGCCTAATTATTAGTTTTTCTTACATATTAAGGTACTGTTAAATTAAATCTAATAAATTTAATCTAAATATTTAGCATTAAGACTTTGGTCTAAATAACTCCCTGTTAATAGTTTTATAACGCTACTCCAACAGTAGATTAAAATCTAATTAAAATCTAAATGTTGCATTGTTCTTAGGTTTTACAAGATACCAAAGGTTTAGAATAATGCAAGTTACTAGTAAGTATATGCAAGAACATTTATATTGAAATTTCCTTTAATTTCAATATACTGTATTGACAATATGATCAGATTTCTAATCATCCTTTCTGTTGGGATTTGTTTTGCTGAGTGTATTTTGCCCGCCGCTTGTGGAATTTCTGGCGAGAGGACTATTCAAGTACCAAGAGCGAGACCAGGAAAAAAATTTACTGTACGAGTTGAAGAAATTAAAGGTTACTCAGGTAGCATCAGAGTGCGAGGAGTCAACAAAAAAGAAAGAACGATACAAGCATTTATCAGAAACTCACCCTTAACTATAAAGGGTGTAGTACCGAAATCTGGTACTCCAAAAATTTTAGTTGATGAAGTTTACAATTTAAAAGGAGCCCGTTTGAATTATAAATGTGCAGGTAAAATTGATATTGAGGATTTAGTTAAGGTTAGATCCAAGTTGGGGGATACTTCACGCTCAGAAGCTTGTAGGGAGGAAGGAAAGAGATTTTTCGCCGATATAAACTCAGACGGCACAGTAAACATAACCGATATTATAGAGTTATTGTATGGATTTGCTGAACAACCTGTTTGTGAGGCAATTGAATGCAATGCTACTATAAAACTTGAATTTGTTAGGTAGGGTATTTTAACTAATCTACTAACCTATTGGTAAAAAAGGCAACATCGTAAGTAACTCCGTGGTTGCCTTTTTTCGGTTATTTTTTTTTATACTTTAGGATTAGCAAGTGTTACTTTTTGCCCTATTAGAGATACAAAGACAGCTGGCTTATCCTAAGAATTTTATCGTAAGGTTAACTTTACCGGTTTTTTTTAAAGTTCTGGCTGTACATCTTCTTTGGAAAGTAATAGTTAACTCTGGGGCTGAGTGGATTGACTCTAACAATATCTTAAAATACTCAGTTTTAGCACCGGTATTCTATTTACTTTTAAGACCAGAACCAGCTTTTATAATGAGAGAGGTTTATGATGGAACTATTCAGAGATACTTTACATACCCCAAAAATTTCTTTGCAATAATATTTTTCAGACATATTGGTTATCTTCTTACCAGAGTTTTAGAGTTCCTCCTAATGCTCTTAATTACACTCTATTTTTTCAATCACACTCTCTCCTTAAATAATTTTCTCTGGTTCCTTATCCTTGGATCGGTAGCCTCTATCAACTTGTTTTTAATTTTTGCCAGTTTAGAGTTAATAACACTTACTCTGGAGGAAGGATGGTCTCTAAGTTTGATACTTGATAGGCTGATTTTCCTATGTAGTGGGGTCATAATGCCATTACACTTTTTTCCTGAACAATTTCAGACTTTTTTATACTTTACTCCATTCCCCTACTTAGTATATTTACCGGTATCTGCATTCTTAGAAGGAATATCTATTGAGAAAGGAATTAAATGCTTTGTAGCAGGTTTGGCCTGGATGGTAATTTTTATTTTTACCAGTAGTTTCCTTTACAAAATAGGTAGAGAGCGATTTACTGCGTATGGCACGTAAAATTTATATATACCTCAAGTACATTCTACTTTTCGCAAAATACTCGTTTATCAGAAGTGCAAGTTTTAAATTTGATTTTCTTGCCAGATTTTTGATGGATTTCTTTTATTATGCGGTATCATTAGCAGTTATCTTGATTATTTACTCAAAAACTGAAAACATAAATGGTTGGGAAAAACCTCATTTCTTACTTCTCTTAGCCGTTTTCTTCACTATTGATTCATTTCAAATGACTTTTTTGTCTACCAATGCTTGGAACATAAATCATCTCATAAACACTGGAAAACTTGACTATTTCATCATAAAACCAATCTCTAGCTTTTTTTTTACTTTTTTTCAAACAGTCGAGTCGAGCTCACTTATAAATTTTTTATTTGTGATACCTTTCTGCTGCTACGTTTTTTACCTGAATAACTTTACCGTACCTGATTTTTTGATGTTTAAATTTGTTTCAGTTCTGGGAGCTATCGTTTTTTTCTGCCTTAGAATTTTAATAGCGATTGCAAATTTCTGGTCCGAATCACCATTTGGTCTGGAGAGGGTTTGGTTAAGCTTAACCGATTTCATGAAACTTCCAAAAGATTTCATTCCAAGTACCTTGAGGTTTATTTTTCTAACCTTTTTGCCAGTGCTTTTTGTAGCATCAATTCCCGCAGAAATTTTAATTACTTTTTCGATCGAACTAATATTAAGCTTAATATTTATCACTATAATCCTAATTCACATTACTAGGAAAGCCTGGGAACTAGGTCTTTTAAGATATACTTCAGCAAGCTCTTAAAATTTTCTTGATTCTTGGAAAAGCCTTGTCATAACATCCGTGAAATCCTCTACCTCAATTTTTTCGATCTGAGCTTGCTCTAATAAAAGCCTCTCTATCACAGAGGGAAGCTCAACCTCCTTTACCTGAAGCTGCTGATTTTGGCCATTAAGTTTGTTTATGTATGTGATTCGAGCTGTTTTACCAAATTTATTAACTATTTTTTCCTTAGAATCATCCAGGATTAACCTCCCTTTATGAAGAAAAATTATTCTCTCACAAATCTCCTCAATATCTCTCATATAATGAGATGTAATAATCGCCGTAGCATTATGCTTAGAAACATACTCTTTTACAAATTTTCTAATCTCGGCCTGACTTGTTATGTCAAGGCCTAAGGTCGGCTCATCTAAAAAAATAACCTTTGGGCTATGGATAAACGATCCTATTAATTCCATCTTCATTCTCTCGCCCAAGGATAATTTTCTCAACTGAGTGTTTAACTTGTGTTCAACTGACAAACGCTCTGCTAAATTTAAAACAATCTTTTTATAATTTTTTACCTCGTAAATTGCTGACAGCAAAGAAAATGAATCAAGTGGAGTTAAATCCCACCACAATTGAAACCTGTTACCAGATACTAAGCAAATCTGCCTGTAGAATGAACTATCCCTGCTAAAAGGTTTATACCCTAAACACGTAACCTCTCCAGTGTCAGGTGGAATAATTCCACATAAAATTTTTAAAAGCGTCGTTTTACCTGCTCCATTCTCTCCCACCAAACCAACTATTTGGCCCTCTGGAACAACAAAACTCAAATCGTTTAATGATTCCACATATCGTGCATTAACCTTGAACAAGGATTTTATACTCTGCCAGAACCCTTCCTCCTTCTCAATAACCTTAAACTTTTTTGATACCTTATGGACCCTAATTACCTCCACCGGTATCCGTTCTCTCCCAGCTAAAAGATCCTGTCTGAATTCTTCCAAAATGCCCGAAGCAAGCTGTCGGTAAATATTTTTGATTAAAAAGATCAAGAGTTTCAATGATCCCTTTAGGCGTAAGATCAAAATTCGTGTTAATAAAATTAATGATATCTTGAACTGGAATTTTTTCTGTGTTGAAGCAATCAACATAAACACTCATAGGTTCAGATCTACCAATGCAATAAGAAAGTTGAACTTCACATCGCTCAGCCAGACCTCTTTTAACTACTGTTTTTGCTAAGAAACGAGCCATGTAAGCTCCAGATCTATCTACTTTTGTAGGATCTTTTCCCGAAAAAGCTCCTCCACCATGTCTTGCATACCCGCCATACGTGTCAACAATTATTTTTCTTCCAGTAAGACCGCAATCTGCAATAGGTCCACCTAGAACAAAACGACCCGTTTGATTAATTAGGAATTCAGTACCATCTAAGTACTCTTTTGGGATAACTTTTTTCACTATGTCCTCAACTATAATCTCTTTTACATCTTCCATATCAATTGACTCTGAGTGCTGAGAAGAAAAAACCAATCTAACAATTTTTAGAGGGACAAAACCTTCGTATAAAACTGTTAATTGACACTTCGCATCTGGCTTCAAGTAATTATTAACTTTCACAACTTCTTTATGTTTTTCCATTAATCTATGAGCATAATGAATGCCAAAAGGCATCATGGCTTCTGTTTCAGAACACGCAAAACCAAACATTAAACCCTGATCTCCAGCCCCCAAGTCTAACTCTCGATCAACACCCTGAGATATATCTGGACTTTGGCGAGTTAACAAACTAAGAATGTTAATATCCTCAAAATTAAATCCAAGAGATTCTGGTTCATAATTTGACTCTTTTAAAACACCTAAAATCAAATCCCTTAGTGCATCCTCATTTAAATTTGCCTCACTACTTATTTCTCCACCAACAACTACTGTTTTTCCCTTAAAAAAAGCTTCACACGCTACTCTTGAGCCTTTGTCCTTATTTAAACAAAAATCAAGAACAGCATCACTAATCTGATCGCAAAGCTTATCTGGATGTCCACAAGAAACTGACTCGGAAGTAAATAAGTAAGCCACCTGAGTATTGTATATTGTTCATAAAAATACTTACAAAGTTTCATGGATTAATTTTTTAATTTAAACTACAACCGTTATGAAAATTTTACTAATCCTTGATTCGATGAGTATAATTTTTAGAGCTTTCTATGGTACCCCCCGATTATCAACAAAAGAAGGCTTCCCAACTAACTCAATATACACTTTTACTAGGTTAGTGCTACAACTTAATGATAAGTTTAACTGTCCTTACTTTCTATTCACGTTTGACTCAGGCCGAGAAACTTTCAGACTTAAAATATCAAGTGATTACAAAGCGAATAGAGCAGAAATACCAGAGGATCTAAAAATTCAGATACCTGAGTGCTTAAAAATGATAAACTCACTTGGTTGTACAGTGTTACAAGTCTCAGGATACGAAGCTGATGATCTAATAGCTGAAGCCCTAAATCTAATTTATGATGAATTTGATTTGATCGTAATAGTAACCCTTGACAAAGATCTAATGCAACTTGTAACAGGTTCAAAAGTTATTTTGTATGATCCATTCAAGGTTATTACTTACTCTGAACAAGATGTTATCAGGAAATACAATCTTAGTCCTAAACAGTTCCCAATTCTTCTTGCTTTGACAGGGGATGCCTCTGATAATGTAAAAGGTGTTCCCGGAATTGGGTTAAAACTCGGGTCAAAAATTGCCAAATCCTTTGAAAGTATTGAAGAGTTAATATCTGAGCTTGAGAACCCCTCGGGTAAACTAGATTCTAAAATTTATGAAAACAAGGAACTACTTCTAAAGAACATTGAACTGGTATATTTGACTCCAAAAGGTAATCTTTTAAAAAAAGAGGATGTACTTAGTGCTGCAAATAAGTTAAGTCTAACCACTGAATTTTTCCAGTTTTGTGAATTTTTTGAATTTAAGTCAATATTGAGAAAATATGAGACTAAATCAGCTTCTCCAAGCATTACAAGAGGATAATTTTGATCTTGAGACAATTAGATCTAATAGAATAGTTTTTTTCCCTACACTTAAACAGATATACAAGAATTTCTCAACTCCTTCGAATAATTTTTACGATATAAATTTAGCCAAAATTCTAATTAACTCAGAGGAAAGATCTTCAAAAACACACTTTTCAAGGGATGAGATCAGAAGGATTTTCGCTGATATTTTCAGCTTAGGATTAGAATCAGTATATGAACTAGAAAATCACCTTACTTTTACGATAGCAAAAATGGAGGAGAAAGGTATTTTGATTGATTTGAAAAAACTTAAAGCTTTACAAAAAACAGCTAATGAAAAAATTCAAGAGATTGAAAGGGAGGTTTTCTCAAAAATTGGATCATACATCAACCTTAATTCCCCGAAACAAGTAGCTAAACTCCTCTTTGAAGATTTAAACCTCCCTACAAAAGATTTGAAACGTGGAAAAACAGGCTATTCAACTGATTACGATACATTAGTTTACCTAAGCCAGTTTAGTGAGTTACCTAATTTAATTCTTCAACATAGATTATACGGAAAAGCAAAAAGCGCCTTTATAGATCCCCTAATAAAAAAAAGTAAGAACGAAATCATATACCCCAGAATAAACCAGATTGGTACAGCCACAGGGAGAATAACCTACGAGAATCCAAACATTCAAGCTCTACCCATAAAAGATGAGTTCATGTCGAAAATAAGGGACTGTATTCTGGCCGGCAAAAATAGAGTATTTATTCGAGCCGACTATAGTCAAATTGAGCTTAGAATCTTAGCACATTTATCTAAAGACCCATACCTAATTAACGCTTTTAATACGGACAAGGACATACACTCAGAGACTGCTCGGTTAATTTTCAATCTTAAAAAAGATTCAATTGTACAGCCCTGGCAGAGATCCGTCGGCAAAACTGTAAATTTTAGTATTCTATATGGAACAACCATTTTTGGTTTAGCAAAGGCTCTCTCAACTACTGAGGATCAAGCCTCTTTAATTTTGAAGAACTTTTTCCTTAAACTATCCGGGGTAGATGATTACTTTAAAAATTTAACTAAAAAGGCACTTAAAGAGAAAAAAGTTAACTCTATTCTAGGAAGAATTCGATGGATAAATAATTTTAAGGGGTCAGAGCGAATAAGGGTGATTCGAAACTCACCAATTCAAGCAAGTGCATCCGATTTAATCAAAATTGCTATGAAAAATATAACTGATCAAATCTTACAACAGAAATTAGATTCGCATATACAAATACAGATTCATGATGAGCTGATAATAAATACGGCAAAGGATTCCTCTGAAATTGTTGCTAGCATTGTAAAAAATTGTATGGAAACTGCTTATAAACTTGATGTTCCTTTAAAAGTTGAAATATCTAAGGGAGAAACCTGGTATGAAACTACCATAAAGGGACATACTTAGAGGGTTCACC
>CALHSA010000006.1 GCA_938038205.1 uncultured bacterium
TACTGATAAAACTTATATTTTTGTACAGCTTATTCCTGATGAAGAGCACTTAGGAAGAATTGAACTTATGGATGAATATTTGCGTTTCCTAAATAGTGACGTTATGAGACCTCTTCGTGAGTTGCTAAAAAGCTTCGTTGAGCACCTAAAACCTGAATGTCTAGGGGTTTTATTTGTACAAGTAGAAGCTCGCAAAGATCAAGAAGGTTATATAATTACTAGTCGTAGTGCAAAAGCATCTCGGCATGGAAAAATTTACAGCCCCTCGCTTACTCGAAAATTAACTAATAAAAAAACCCCTTTACTCAGTGTTTTAAGTTCACTTGTAATGAAGTCAGGCGGACAATTACCTCATTTTCTTATTGTCGTTAAGAAAGGAAAGAAAGGAAGGGATGAACTAGGGCTTGAGTTGGTGGTTTTTGAGCCTGTGCAAAAAAATCCGATTATATAAAGTAAAGTATTGTATAAATTAAGTATTGCTTAAACTTAAGATAGAAGGATTTCAAGGTAATTTAGAAGCAAAGCGCTTTTAAAATTTTAAGAGTTTTGTTTAGTAAAATACTGATACATTAAGTTACCGTTGTATAAATTAGAAAACTCATAGTTAAAAATTTTAAGCTTCTAACAATTCTAATATGCTTTTGCAAACAGAGCTAAATACTTAGCAGATTTTCCTGAGAATAAACACCTTGTATTTGGTTGAGAATTTTGATCAAATGGAATGCACCGCAGTGTAGCCTGAGTTTCATTTTTAATAACTTGTGCAGCCTCGAAATCACCGCAGAAAGGAATTAAAGTAAACTTACCCGATGCTAGAGCTGATTTAAATTCATCAATAGTTCCTGGTTCAACAGTATTATCCTTTAGTCTCTTCCTCGCCGAATTTAAAAGATTTAATTGAATTGATTCTAGAAGGTTTTTAACATGTGCTACCAAGTTATCATCTAATGGAAGATTCATTCGCTCTTTGGTGTCCCTCCTAAAGAGAACAACCTCTCCTTTTTTTAATTCTTTTGCACCTATCTCGATCCTAACCGGGATTCCCTTACGCTCCCACTCATAAAATTTATTCCCAGGACGAATAGCCCTCTCATCAATCTCTGTACTTAAACCATTTGCTTTAAAAATATTAACAAGCTCTCTACCTTTGGTTTTTAAATCATCAGTAACCTCACCTAAAATCGTAACCACTACTTTAATTGGTGCTACTTTAGGGGGTAAGACCAACCCTACATCATCACTGTGAGTCATAACTAAACCTCCAATACTCCTGGTAGACACTCCCCAGCTAGTTTGCCATACATACTGTCGATTCTGCTCTCTGTCTAAAAATGTAATCTCAAAGGCTCTTGAAAAATTCTGACCAAGATTATGAGATGTGCCAATTTGAAGTGCCCTGCCATCCTGCATCATAGCCTCAACTGTGTAAGTAGTGTGTGCTCCAGCAAATCTCTCCCACTCCGGCTTCTGACCCTCAATCACCGGAATCGACAGATACTCCTCAAAAAAATTCTTGTAAGTTTTAAGAATCAATCTCGCAAATTCATCCGCCTCCTCCAGAGTCTCATGAGCGGTGTGTCCCTCCTGCCATAAAAACTCAGTACCCCGCAAAAATAATCTAGGTCTTAGCTCCCACCTAATAACGTTTACCCACTGATTTATAAGCATAGGCAAATCTCTATAAGACTGAATCCATCTAGCAAACGCTTCGTAAATTATAGTTTCTGATGTTGGCCGTAAAACTAACTTCTCATCAAGATCACGCCCTCCAGCAAAAGTGACAACGGCAACCTCTGGTGAAAACCCCTCAATATGCTGAGCCTCTCTCCTTAAAAGAGATTCTGGAATAAGCATTGGAAAATACGCATTTTTTACACCTAATCCCTTAAGCCTAGAGTCTAATTCTCTCTGTATTGCTTCCCAAATTGCAAAACCATACGGTTTAATTATTATAGTGCCTCTTACAGGACCATTCTCAGCAAGCTCGGCCGTTTGAATGATATCTTGATACCACTGAGAGTAATCCTCACTTCTAGCCGTTATGCCCTCCTTTGCCACAAAGAAAAGAATAGCAAAAAACTAAATCAAATTTAACTTCGTTAAAATTCTGTCTGCCAAATTTAAATAAGCTAAGCCCGCAATGTTCTGAGCCTCATACTGTAAAATTGGTTTACCAAAACTAGGAGCCTCTGCTACCCTTACAGAGCGAGGAATTCTTACATCAAAAACCAGTTCCCCAAAATTCCTTCTTAACTCCTCCTCAACCTGCTTTGATAATGTCGTTCTAGAATCAAACATTGTAATAAAAAAACCTATTATTAAAAGGTTTGAATTAGCTGTATCTCGAATGAATTCAATTATTTCTAGTAATCCAGATAAACCCTCTAGTGCATAATATTCAGCCTGAACAGGCACCAATACCCAATTACTTGCAACTAAAGCGTTTACAAGTAAAGCCCCAGTTGAGGGTGGTGTGTCAATCAAAATCAGTTTGTAATCTTGTTTTAATCCTTGAAGAGCATTTTTTAATAAATACTCCCCACTCTGATTTCTTAAAATTTCAGCCTCAAAACCAACAAGATCCTCTGAGGCATGAATTAAAAAAAGATTCTCAGCAACTTGAGTTGGTTTGGAAGTAAATCGATTCTCGAGTAAATCTCTAACAGTAAACCCTTTGTTTTTTTGCTCCCCTAAACCACTTGTAGCATTCCCTTGAGGGTCTAAATCTATAACTAAGGTTTTAAATCCAAGAATGTTAAAAGAGTATGCTAGGTTAATAACGGAGGTTGTTTTTCCAACTCCACCCTTCTGATTTGATACCGAAATTATATTCACAAACTTATAATAACAGTAACACTATTTTATTTAAACTTGAATTCTAAGCAAATGTTCCACGTGAAACAATTTGTTCTTATTAAAAAACCTGTAATAAATTTCAATATCTCTATAATAAAAACTTTTGCTCTAAGAGGGAATGTACTAATTTCATCCAACAAGGTAATCGATTACACTTACAAGACGTCATATGTTTTAATAAAATATCAAGGTTTTTAAAAGCAGTTTTAATCTATCCTCTGCTAGTCTAAAATTACTGAATCTCCACGTAAAATTATTGATTTTTTTTGTAATAACTGAATCTATATTCCTACTTTTTACCTGAATTAATCTTTTTTTGTTGATTATTATTAGTTACGGAATATTTAATTATACTCACCATATTTATTACGAAATCTTTAACATTATCAAGGTTATTGATAGAAAACTTTTAACTATAAGTAAGATAAAATATTTATTAAAAAAAATTAACTTAATTACAAGCTTTATTAAATTTTCGACTTTATTAGATTTACAAAGCCACATAACTGTAATTAATTTAAAAGAATTTTGTATTTTACTTGTTTTTAATGAACTAAATGAGAGTTAAATTTGTAGTTCTTAAAATAAAGGTTATTAAAACAGTTCATACTGCTCTTTTAACAAAAATCAGAAGCTGAATTTCTATTTGAAATAAGTATAAAAAAAGGCAACTTAATTAAAAAAATAAAAAGGTTTCAGCTAGATTATTAGTTACAGAATCCAACACACTACTACTGAAACTAGTAAAAAATTACATTGTATTAAAAGCTAAAAACATAAAAAATCTACAACAAAAAATTGGAAAAGATTTTTGGTGTCTGAGTTAAAAAGAATTTAAAAAGCCTTATTTTTCCAAAAAAATAAATGTAAGCAGCAGTGCAAATCTAAAGAAAAGAAATATAAAATCAGGATATAAAATACGTTTAGGCTTTTTAGTTAACTAGTATAGAAACTAGTTACCAGATATAGTTTAAGTAAATTTAAATTTTTATAATCTAAAAAAATTTTATTTGTACTCAAATATATTTTAGGTAGTTCCAAATTCGGATAAAGGTGAGAGGATTCTTTTAATTTTTGATATTAAGTCTGTGTAATTTGTAAGTTTTAAGGAGTTTGAATTATTAAAAATAATTAGACAGTTTACATTCGAGCCTCTTTTTCGATGAGATAGTGGTACAGCAAAAAAACCTTCTGAAATAAGTAGTTTAAAAATATCAGTTTGTGCTTTAGCAGAAGGGCACTTAAGGTCTAGAATCCAAGTGCTTGAAAATTGATTTTCATATCCAAGAAAAAAGCTTTTAAGAGTAAACTCTCTTGGAGTTTCGTGTCTTACTAACTGAATTAAGAATTCAAAAGCCTCAGCAATGAACTCACTCGGGTAGGGGATTGAGAAAGAGGATTTTGATACCTGAAACGCTTTTGAATCTAGAAGTAAACCGTGTAAGTGAGGTAAAGATAACAGAGTTGATGAGAATAAATACAATTTTAGCCTATCAAATGAAGGTTTAAAAATATAGTCCAAAAAAGTCCAGGTTATGTCCACAATTACAAGCACATTTACTAAACCTAATTTTTTTATCGAATCTAGAACTGCCTGAGCTAAGTGAGTACCATCTTTAATAAATAAAATTGCACCTTTTTTTGAAACTCGCAAAATATCATGTATGCGATTTAGATTGTGAAAACCAATCTCAGCATACCTAAGCCTTTGTAATTCACAAAACTCGAGGATTGGGCCATCAAAATCATCACACACAAGTATAAGGTGGTCGGGTGAGGGGAGATTAAGTAAAATCCAGTTTAAAATTGCTAACCTTGAGCTAGATAGAATTACATCTAACCCTAGAAAACCCCTTAAATCATCTCTAATCTTCTCAATTCTATTTGATAAACAGTTTTCAGATGTAAAATAATCATTAAAGCCAAAGCCGCGTTGAAAAAGTAATGAACATATTGTTTGCTTAACATTAACCCTATCCCAAAGGGATAAGCAATCGGGATCTGATAAATTTATCAGCTCCTTTCCATCTAAGTTAATCCTTTTCTGAAAGAAGCTTCCAATCTTAACAGGAATCACACTCCCCTAAAATAGGAGCTTACTATCTCATCTGAGCCTAAAAGAGAGTCGTGAACCTCACGCTTATCTAACTCCAATCCAAATCTTATCAATCCACCCGTGTAAGCAGGAAACCCAAATCCAAAAATACTACCTAAATCTATCTGAGCTTGAGCCTCAGGAGAGGGTAAGCCAGCGATTTTTGATTCTAATGCAAAAAATGTTTCGTCTACAAGTGGATATATTAAACTTTTAATAAAGTCAGTTTTATTTAAACTTTTACTTGGTGTAAATAAAAGGTTGGTTTGATCACTTAATTTAACAGGCTTTCCGTTGTCATACAAGTAAAAGCCCTTGCCTTTTTTAACACCAAAATACCCTTCTTCAATGTATCTGTACATTTTTTCTGAGGGCATATACCGACCCCCAAAAGCTTGATGCAAAATATTACCCACGTTTATCGCAATATCAATACCAACATAATCCAAAAGCCTAAAAGGTCCCATCGGAAATCCAAACTCTTCAGCAGATCTCTCAATTGATGATATTGAGTAACCTTCATTTGCTAGTCTAACTGCTTTAATTAAGTATCTAGCTAGCAGCCTGTTAATCAAGAAACCAGGAGAATCCTCAACTACAATAGGAATCTTACCAACCAGTGTTGCAAGCGCCATGACAATCATAACAGTTTGGTCAGAAGAATCATTACCTCTAACAATCTCAACAATCGGCATTCTAGCTACTGGATTAAAAAAATGCATACCCAGGAACCTACCAGATAAAATTACAGAACCAGCTAGCTCGGAGATTGGAATGGATGAAGTGTTCGTAGCGATTATGCAGTTAGAGGAAACAATTGTAGACGCCTGTTTAAGAAGCTCAGATTTTACTTTAATATCCTCAACTACCGCTTCAATTAGTAAGTCGGAGTTAGCAATGTTATTTAAATTGTTTGTAAAAACAGGAAGTTTCTCAACTTTAAGATTTTGCAGAAACTGAAGACTCCTTGCCAAAGCTTTATCATCAACATCATAAACAACAGTTTGATACCCTTTTGACGCGAATAAACCTGCTATTCCAGTCCCCATAACTCCGGCCCCTAATATGGCTACGTTCCTGATTGCCTCTGCTTTGGTCTGAAAAGATTTTGCTAGCTTTTTCTGTTTCTCGGACGAAATCCAAACGTAAACTAGATTTTTAGCTGTTTTAGAAATCAAGCTCTTTGCAAGCAGCTCAGACTCAAGCGAGTAACCATCATTTAAAAAATCCGTTGACCTTATTGCCGCCTGAGCAGCCAAATATGGCGCCTGATAGTGTTCCTTGTTAATCTTTAATTTTTTTGACATCTGATAACTTACCCCAGCTAGTGCAAGTTTCCGAGCAAAGGGGATATTTAAAAAAGTAAAATCTCTCACCCAAATCCAGTTAAACCCTCTTTTCTGCTTCTCCCTTGCCCATTTTATTGCAACAGCTTCAAGATTCTCTACAGGAACAACCAGATCAACAAGCCCAAGTTTTAACGCCTCTGAAGCCTTATAAATCTTACCCGAACATATAACCTCTAAGCTTTTAAAAACCCCTATTAGTCTAGGTAATCTTTGTGTACCACCAAAACCTGGAATTATACCAAGCTTAACCTCAGGTAAACCCACAGTTGCAGTTCCCGACGCAATACGGTAATCACAGCACAAGGCCAGCTCATACCCACCCCCCACTGCCGGACCAGAGATCGCACTTACAGTAACAAAAGGTAAATCAGCCAGGATTTTAAAGATTCTCTGACCCTCTTGAGAAGCGTTAAACGCCTCTTCAAAAGTGTTAATTGCTGAGATCTCATCTACATCAGCACCTACACAGAAAGCCTCAGGGGTTGGACCCAAAATTACTAACCCCTTAAGATCACTTCGAGCCCTTAGGTCTAATAGGACCTTATGGAGCTGCTGCATTCTCTCCCTGGTTAGGGTTAAGTACTTCTCTTCTGAACCAAGCTTTAATGTGGCTATCTGGTCCTTTATATCAAGTTGAACCATTTACCTAAGGTCCCGTTACTATTAAATCAGTTGCGGCACCTGAACCCCCTTCTTTTTTATCTGATCCAAGCGACTTTAACTCATACCTCCCATCACCAGTAAGCCTATACTGAACCATACTTCCCCAAACATCTTTTAGTTCATCTTCAGAGGAGACAATAGGTAAGCAGTTAGGCCCGGTTACATCATTGCACTGCATTAAGTCTCTAAGCTCCCTTGGAAACTCATTGTACCGAAGCTGATACTGGTTAATATAAGTTTGAATAGTCTTAAGTTTAAGCTCATTAAGAGCTGCCTTCGCAGTATCACCTCCTCCTGATAACCTCCCAACCAGGAATGACATTACAATTGCCAATATTATTAGAACGGTAATTATCTCTATTAAAGTTAAACCTGTTTGACGCCCCAACATGCTCTAATATTTTAAAGCATATACTACAGCTCTGCAAAAATAACCCCGGAAAATTCATCTTATTTTATTAGGTTAATGAATAAGCATCAGAAAGATTGGGACTCCCGAATACAGTTCAACTACAGACTTTGGATGAGCGATGGATTAAGTTCTGATGAGGAAATGTTTAGAACCGGAGAGAGAGATTTAGCTCTCCTTCTGCCACCATCTCCAGCTGATAAGCATAAATTTTTTTTAGAGATAGGTTGTGGGGTAGGGAGGCTATTAAAAGCAGCCTCTAAAAGGTTCTCAAAAGTTGTGGGGGTAGATATCTCCCAGGTGGCAATTAACAAAGCTAAGAGCCTTTTAAAAAACTTAAGCAATGTTACATTGTATTTAACTGATGGGGTATCTCTACCCCCGGATTTAAGGGGTCAGGGCGATATCGTAGCATCTTTTGCGACCATGTTTAGTATTCCGGTTAGCTCTTTTGCGAATTATATTATTGAGGCGAACAGATTCTTAAAAACTGGGGGTGAGTTAGCCTGGCAACTTTTCTTAGGTGAAGAGATTATTCCACCTGAGGATGATTCTTTATCAATACGAAGTTACCGTGAGGATCGCCTTGAGAAAGCATTTAGTTTAGCTAACTTTGAAATTTTTGAGGTTAAGGAATTAAAAGATTATCCTATTGAAACAAACCTTAAATTCCTAAAAACAAAAGCTCATATTGTTAGAGCTGTAAAGAAATCAGAGGTTACAATTAGCTTAGAGGAGCTTTTAAACACGTTATTTTCTGGCACTTACTCCTCAAATTCAGAAAAATTCTACGAGTTAAGTATGTACTATGAGTATGTTAAGTTCCTAATTTCGAGTAGGAGTTTTGGTGAATTAGATCGGTACATCCAAAAAGTAACTGAGCTTGCAAAGAGTTTAAACGCCATTGAGATAATTGAAGAGATTCAGAAGCTTAAAGATTTTTTACCTGTAACCTCAATAATAGAGGAGCATAAGCAAGAGTTAGATTTCAGACCAGCTTTAAATAATATTCCAGTACCGTTCTATAAAGGCCAGCCATTGTCTAACTGTATTGATCCAAAAAAATTTGAGGAAAAACTAATACCAGGATCGAGTCTTGAAAAACCTGTAATAGTTTTTGGAACAGGTGCAGGATTCCTAATTCAAGAGCTAGCTAAAAAAACAGATCAGGTTTACTGTATTGAACCAATTGAGGAGCTAAGAGCGATTTATAAAAACCTGCCTGTTAAATTTCTTAATCCAGAGAGTATAGATGAGTTTAGTGATTTTGAGCTGATTATTAATCCTTCTTACCTCTCAGTTTTTCCAGAGATTTCAATTAAACTTAAACAGGCTAATGCTAGAAAGTATCTGAATAAAAATTACACAGTTGCTGTAGTGTCACCAATTGATGGAGGGAGCTATCCAATATCAAAATATCTTGTTTCTGCGCTTAAGCATTTTGGATATAGAGTTTTGTTTTTTGATTTTTCAGATTTTTATCATGTAAGAGAGGCGGTTAATAAATACTACTTACACGATTTTAGTAAGAATCAGTACACAAACTCGGTTGTAGAATTATGCTCTCAAGCATTACTAAATGGCTGCAGAACCGAGAGGCCCCAGATTGTTTTTGCTCTAAGCCAAGCTCCAATCACTCCAGTAACATTAAAAGCTCTAAGAGATGAGGGAATTATAACCTGCATGTGGTTTGTTGAGGATTTCAGAAGATTTACATACTGGAAAGAGGTAGCCCCTTACTATGACTACTTTTATGTAATCCAGAAAAAGGCAGTTTCTGAGATAAGTAAGCTTTGCCCTAATGTTTTCTACGTGCCTGTTGGTTGTGATCCCTCTGTTCACAAACCTGTGCAGCTTACCGAGGAAGAAAGATTAAAATACTCATCTGATGTATCTTTTATTGGATACGGTTATCCTAACCGAGTTCAAACTTTCTCTCGGTTAACTCGATACAATCTCAAAATTTGGGGGAAAATGTGGCCCAAAATAAAACCTTTCTCCAGAATTGCAACAGAGGTCTATTTACAACCCGAAGAGTATATAAAAATATTCTCAGCCTCAAAAATAAACCTAAATCTTCATTCGTCATCTGAGAAGGATTTTATTGAGCCGTTTGGGGATTTTGTAAATCCCAGAACTTTTGAGATTGCAAGCTGTAGGGCTTTTCAACTATGTGACAAGAGATTGCATCTGTCAGAGTTATTTGGAGACACAATACAAACTTTTGAAACCTTATCTGAGCTTAAGGATAAGATTGAGTACTTTTTAGCCAGACCAGATGAAAGATTTGAGATGGCAAATAAAAGTTTTGAAGTTGCAACAAAGAAACACACATATATTCATAGAGCAGAGGAGATGATGTTAAACATTATAGCCACAAGCGACGATAAACTATCATCTTCCCTCAAAAAGTGTAAGTGGAATCAAACTTTAGAATCGTTATCAGATTTCCCAACGTGTGCTAATATTTTTCTCCAAGCTTTTAAACATGGTGTACCCTGGGATTTTGATCAAATCTGCTCAAGCACTTTAATTGGTAAGAAGGGTAGTTACTCAGAGGATGAGTTAAAAATGCTAGTTTTGTATCACTGTAACAGGAACAGTAAAAGATTTATCAAGTATGCGTGATTCTGAGTTTATTCCAAAACCAAGAAAATGCTTGATTATAAATTTTGCGCGCTTAGGAGATTTAATTCAAACAACTCCAGCCCTTTTTGGATTAAAAAATGAGCACCCTGATAATTGGATAACTTTTGTAACAACAGAGAGTTTTGGAAATGTTGTAAAGTACCTTCCAGGAATAGATGAAGTAGAGCTTGTTGACTTAGATTGGATAATTAAGGTTCTTAGTCACGATTTAACTCAGTTTAAATCTGTTTGGGAGTACATAAATCAACTAGTTCAAAAATTTAAGCAACGTAATTATGATTTCTCAGCTAATCTATCTTCAATGGGTGTTAGCTCAATTCTTTTAAAACTAGTTGGAAGTAAATACCAAAGAGGTTGGATATCTGATGATGAGGGTTTTAGGGTTCTAAATAGTAGATGGTCAAGACTTTTATCCAGCATGCTCTCTGGGAGTAATAGGTTTTACAACTCTTTCAACGTGGTAGAGTACTTTAGAATGATGTGTGAGGTAAAAAACGCACCTCAAAAACCTGTTTTACAAAATTTAGATAAAGCCTTAGATGAAGGGGCTAAGTTGCTAAGCTCAGTTGGAGTTAATCCTCTGGATAAATTTATTGTAGTTCATCCAGGGGTAAGTCAAATGAAGCGCTCATGGCGGGCTGAACATTTCTCCTCGTTTATTAAAAAGTTTATATCAAAAACAGGGTGGAAAGTGATTTTAACGGGCTCTGGGAACGAGGTGTTATTAACCAAGGTCTTATGTCAGGATGTAGCTCATCCTAACTGCATTGATCTTGGAGGTAGAACCAACCTTGAATCTTTAATTGGTGTTATCTCAGAGTCTAATGGAATTCTAACTGGTGATACTGGACCTTTACATATCTCTGCTGCACTAGAGAAGCCCTCTGTAAGCCTTTTTGTAGCTAGTGGCTGGCCTTATGAAACAGGCCCTTACTTAAAAAATCAAGTTATAATTCGCCCAATTATTTCTTGTGGTCCGTGTAGTCCAAATGGTTTTTGTTCTACACTTGAGTGTCATGACCTAATACCAGTTGATACTTTGGTTGAACTAGTTATCTCCCATTTTCAGGGTGAGGTAAGTAAACTTGAAAAGATTAGTGATGAATTTAAGAGCTGTTTTGTTTACCTAACTGGGTTTGATGAGTTTGGTTTTTACAATCTTACTCAATTAAATAGTGTTTACGATCCTCATAGTTTTTTAAGAGCATGTTATCGAGCTCTTATATTAAATGAGTTTGAGGAGGTTGGTTGGATTGAAGAATCTGAGAGCTGCTTTGATGAAAGCTGCTATGAGTTACTTAAATTAGCTAGATTAGCAAAAGAATTATCAAGCAAATTAATACTCTCCTTAAGCCGGATGGATGATCAAATGTTTGATTTGTCAGATAGATTAGAGAACATAGATAGCCAAATACTGGAGATTGCAAATGAGAGTGAAACTGTTGGTTTATTAGCAAGGTTGTACCTATTTGAAAGAGAATCTATAGTGGGTGATGCCTTTGAGCTTGCTCAAAAAACACATCAGAATTACGTTGATCTTGAAAGAAGGATTCTAAAACTAAACAGTTTAATTAACTGTAATAAAAAAGATTCTTTAAGAATTTTAAACTAAAAATGTACTTTTTTCATCATAATTTATGTATACTGAGAGTATGAGGTTGATTACACTAGGTTTATTTGTTTTAGGGTTTTTAATATCTCAAGAGGGTTTGCCAAGGGATAGGCACTGGGATAGTGCTTATCATCCTTACCCTGATTATAGAGAGAGTGAGGGTCACCCACTTAGATTAGTCAGTTACATTTTATATCCGGTTGGTTGGGTTTTAAGGGAGGGGGTAACAAGACCTTTAAGTTACTTAACCTCAAGAACAAACATATCAAGATCGGTTTTTGGTTACAGGTATGAAGCTGATTATGCTTACAGTAGCTGCTTTGGTCAGGTTACAAACCTAAACTGCAGTGAGCTGGCCCCTTATAAAAACCTTAGGCAAACTATGCAACAACAAGGAGGGTCTCGTTAAGCTCCTTTAAGGATACCCCGAGCTCTGTTTCTATAAGTCTTTTATAGAATGGATCATTAAGTTTATCTTCATAATACCTAAAAGAGGAGTAAGCGGTTTCAACAGCGGATTTAATTATATCAATCATTGTTTTAGCAAGCTGGGAGTCAATCCTATAATTTGCTGCAACCTCAGATAATGTCTTATTTAAAATGTACCTAGTTATCTCTTCAGAAACATCAGCAGAGTTAATTTTCTCTTTAGCCTCCTCTAAGCTCTCTTTCTCTATGCCTAAGGTTTTAAGAATGCTATAAAGCCTACTCTCCTGTGCACCAATTGTGCCAAGGGTTTCATT